>JAEXTR010000062.1 GCA_023406915.1 Bacteroidota bacterium | reverse complement strand
CAGGAGCATAGAAGTCAATGAAATTCCATACCGAATCCCTTTGGTTCAATACCTCCAAACGGCGGGAGTATATCAATATCACCGATAAAGTGGAGGATGCAGTCAGAAAAAGCGGCATCCGCGAAGGAATGGTTCTGGTATCAGCCATGCACATCACCGCAGGCGTGTATGTCAATGACGCAGAGTCAGGATTGATTCAGGATATTGATGAATGGCTGGAACACCTTGCCCCGTTCAAAAAAGATTACCGTCATCACCGCACCGGTGAGGATAACGGCGATGCCCACCTGAAAAGTCTGCTCGTGCATCACGAAGTCATTGTACCGGTCACTGATGGCAGACTCGATTTTGGTCCCTGGCAGCAGATCTATTACGCTGAGTTCGATGGAATGCGACGTAAAAGAATGATAATCAAGGTGATGGGCGAATAACCGTGACCCGCATAAAAATTTGCTGCATCTCATCCGTTGAGGAAGCACGCCTTGCAGTTGCGGCAGGTGCTTCCGCCCTGGGTCTGGTTGGTAAAATGCCGAGCGGACCCGGAGTCATCAGTGATGATATGATCGCAGCAATTGCCCGCACTGTTCCACCCCCCGTTGCCACCTTCCTGCTCACGTCTGAAACGGAACCAGATCAGATTATCAGGCATCACCAGCGTACACACACGTCTGTCATACAGCTGGTGGATTATGTCCCCACAGATGCCTATCCTCTGCTGCGAAAGTCATTGCCTGGCATAAAGCTTGTTCAAGTTATCCATGTCACGGGTGAGGAAAGCAGATCCACTGCCCGCGGCTATCATACCCTAGCCGATGCACTCCTACTGGATAGCGGCAACCCCAACCTTCCCACAAAAGTTTTGGGCGGAACCGGCATGACGCACAACTGGGGCACAAGCGCCGCCATTGTTGCTGAAAGCCCTGTACCGGTGTTCCTTGCCGGTGGTATTGGTGCCGGTAATATCCGTGAAGCCATTGATACCGTTCACCCCTTCGGCATAGACCTTTGCTCATCCGTCAGAACCGATGGCACCCTTGACCCCGCCAAACTCCGTGACCTCTTCCATATACTAAAATAAAAATAATAATTTCATAACATAACCTCAACTTGCAACTGACTTATTCCGATAATGATTCAGTTATGAATACATTTCAGGTATGCAGCCACATTGCTGCCCTGATAATCTTTCACACAATAGGAGGTTGTGTATGCCGTTACGGTTACCACATATGTTTCATTCCCTGCTCACCACAGCAGTGTTGGTATTGATGCTATCCCCAGCTGGAATCGCACAACAGGATACCATCGACTGGATTAAAATGGCTGATATGCTTTCGGTTGAAATCGAAGTCTCATCATCACAGGCCAAATCTATTTTCCAGACGCCTTCCACCGTTTCAGTTATTGACCGGCGGATGATAGAACAGTATAACATCACATCCGTTACTGAAGCATTGAATCTCGTCTCGGGATTTGATGTACAGCGCACCTACCTGAAGCGGAACATCCCCACAGCACGCGGTATTTTACAGGATCATTATGCAAACAAAGTCCTCGTGCTGATCAACGGCATCCCCACCTGGAACTCGGTGACCGGAGAAGGCTCCATCGACCGTGTGGGTATTGAGGATGTGGAACGGATCGAGGTGCTCAAGGGTCCCGCATCGGTACTGTATGGCAGCAACGCATATTCCGGTGCCGTCAACATTGTACTGAAAAAAGCTGACGGCGTGCATGCCTACACCCTGCTGGGTGCCCGGGGCAAATACTCCTCCGGTGCAAGTTTTGGCTACAGCGATGGTGATTTCAGACTCTTCCTCGCCGGTAATGCCGGTGATGAGGAGGGATATCCGTATGCGTTCGTGGATGAACAGAAACTGGAAACTTATCTGAAAGAATACCTCTACTCATCCAATTTCACCATGCAGGCACAGTATAAGTCGCACTCTGTCTTCTTCAATGCCTTCACGTCACATGAAAGTTACCTGGGGGTTGAACCCCGCAGAAGCTCCGGCGCCGGAAATGATCATATTACAAAAGGGTATCTGGCGGGCTTGCGCCTCAGCCATGCCTTCAGTGATGCCGTTACGGCAAAGCTCGGTGCCACCTACGACTGGAATCAGCGAAACCTCAGCCGTACCTTCGATGATAATACCCGTGCCAATCTGCTGGGTATCAGGATGGCAGGTAACGCCGGTATCCAGGTGATGCCGGTTGCCGATTTGTATCTCGATGCGGGCTTTGACTATGAGATCAGGAAATCCGTTGAGTATAAAAATTATAACGTAGTCCGTGACAGTCTCCTGGCAAACAACCAGATGAACGATCGCGAAGTGAGTGAGTACTCTGTCTTCGGGCAGGCAAGCTACGATTACTGGCGTCTCAGTTTCCTTGCCGGAGGTAGGTTTACCCATAATGAACTGTTTGGCGATAACGTATCAGCGCGCGGCACCATTGTATTCTCACTTGATGACCGCAACAGCATCAAATTCATCTGGGGGCAGTCATACCGGGCACCATCCCTGTTTGAACTCTATTTCCAAACCCCCACCAACACCGTTCTCGGCAACACCGCCCTTGAGCCGGAAAAAAGCAACTCCTTCGAGATTGCCTACCTGACCTCATTCGATAATTTCTTTATTCAGGTACTGGGGCACCATTCCATTTACGACAACAAAATCTTCCGTGTCAGGAAAAACCCCCTGAATCCTGCCGACCTTTCCACCATCTACGTGAATGGCAGCAGCTTCAAGGCGAATGGTGTTGAAGTCGAAATCCAGTACAGCAATGCAGAGTTGTTTGATTGCTTCCTGAATTACAGCTACGTTTCCGGTGATAACGGTGATGAATTTCAGAAAGACGGACACTACAATTTCAAGTACGTCCCCAAGCACACCCTCAGTGCCGGTATCTCAAAAGAGATCAGTGATTTCTCAGGTACGGCAGTGGTGAATTACATCTCTGAGGCACAGGGTCCCAGGGAGCAGATCGATGCCTCCGTTACCCTCGACTTCAGTCTTGACTATTTCCATTTCATGGGCGGGCAAAAATTCACGCACATCATCGGCGTAAAGACCGCCTTTGATACCGAAGTGCTGTTCCCCGAGTTCGTAAGAAGAAATCTGAACGCAGTACCTTCCGGCTATCGCAGAGAGTTCTACTATCAGCTGAAAATGGCATTATAGCCCCAAAAACTTTATAGCATCTTTCATTCCGGGCGGCGTACTGCATTAGTGTGCCGCCCTTTCTCTTTCAGGATTGCGTGGTCAAATTGGTTTTCTCTTCACTATTTCTTTAAATCTTCAATCGGTCATCAAACAGATCAGTGCCAGGCAATTGGTGTTCACATTACTCTCAATGATAGAGTGAGTAGAACTTTTAAATCCGCCACCGGCGGAGACGAATATTGAGTCAGGTACTGATCCGTCAGCTGACGGATCAAAGATTTATAGAAATAAATCGAGAGAGGGAGACCCGACCCCGTAGCGGGTCGTACTTTTCTCATAGTTTGACAAATTCTGCTCCAAGCCTCCGCCGAAGGAGGAATCAATATGTGCCGCCCTTTTCATTTGACCCAATTCTACTTCTCACGCTTCCCATAAAACACACGGTGAATGCTCTCCGGCGCAAGAAAAAACTCATCCCCCAGCTGATACTCAATAGCCCTGGACTTCATCCCCCCGCTGCGCAATTCCTCGTACCGCTTCCGTATCCTTGCATTTCTGATTGCAATCTGATCAATGCACGGCATTTCCGGCAGAGTATCCGCAACAGACAGCACCTTCTCATCACTGTCCCTGCACCCCTTCATCTCCTACGCCCTGCGGGCAGGGTGATCCGTGCAGGATTGCATAAAAAAGGCACTCCCCTTTTTCCTCTTTTTACTGAAAATCAATCGTTCCATACTCGCTCTTTCTGTTTGGTTTTGAAATAAGAATATCATATAATTATATGATCAAATTAAAAAGATTTGCGCTCCTTTGTCAAGTGCAAATAATATAATTATATTATTTATTTTTGGAAGCGATATGACCCCCGCAGAAAATCCTGATGGAAGGATGATTGATAAAGCCGGCATTGGCAGGCGGCTGAAGCAGTTTGGTGAGAAAGAATTTGGCAGTCTGAGCGTACTCGCCGCCAAACTCGATATGACCCCGCAGGCGTTGCACCGTTATCTGATTGGCGCCAGTGCCCCCGGCAGCAATATCCTCAGCAAGCTGATCAGTCTGGGATGTGATGTAGAGTGGCTCCTCACCGGCAAGCCCGGCAATCAGGAGGGGTTAAGCTATGTACCGATTGAAGAAACCGAAACAGGCGCCGAAGTAAAGACCATCGAACACACGCAGCGTGAGGCGCACGGCTTTTCACTTCCCCTGTTGGGCAAAATCCCCGCTGGCCGTGCAGATATCCAAAGCTGGCAGGAGAACAACGAAACCTTTCACCTAAGCTTCAACCCCTTTCAGGAGTTTCTTCTCACCATTGATGAAGAGTTCGGCTACTCCATGATGCCGCTAGTGAATCCCGGTGATAAGATATTGGTAACCATGCATGATAAACCGAAAAGCGGTGATCTGGTTGCAGCGCTGTGGGATAAAACTAAGGGAGCCCTGAAAGTCCTCATAGAAAACCAGGATATGCCGGGCATCATTTCCCTCCATTCATACAATACTGCCATCCCTCCCATGATCTTCAAGGCAGGCACCGTAAAACTGTACAAAGTCAAAGCCGTATTTAAAAGTTAGGCAGGGCTTTGTGCTGCGGCACGACTGGTATACAACTCCTCAAAATCGTTTTAGAGTCCAATTTTTTCATTTGGGACGTTCAACCCGCAGTAAGGCTTTCCCGGTTCCATTGGATAATTTTCAACTTAATCAGAATTACTGTTCAATGCTGCCTTATCCTGCATGACCTTGCAACTTCTCGCTGATACTAAGTTCAGAAGCAACGAAAGCATCCTCAAAAAAAAAAGCGGACACAAAAATGAGTCCGCCTTCTCTCTAAAACAGATACTTCTTACTTGATTAACTGCATCTTCTTTACTGCACTGAGTGATTGCCCATCAGCATCGATCCCCGAGATTCGGCAAAGATAGGTACCTGCTGATAGTTGGGATGCATCGAAACTGATTGTATGATTACCAACTTCATAAGTTTTGGTTGCCAAAGAATGAACGAGCTCACCGGTTGATGCATAGAAATCTACCTTCACATTACTCCTGCTGGCAATGGAAAACCTGATTGTGGTAGATGGATTAAATGGATTCGGAAAGTTTTGATCAACTGAAAACATTGTCGGGTGGGAGTTATTCACACTGATTTCCTTTGAGTATTCAAAATGCCCATCGGAATCAAGCTGCTTCAAACGGTAATACAGCACTCCGTTAAAACTGATATCATCACTATACGAGTAATTATGCTCAGAGTTACTGTTCCCATGTCCTTTGACAAATCCAATACGATCCCAGTTTATCTGATCAGCAGAACGCTCAACCTCGAAACCGTAGTTACTCACTTCCGTCACTGTTCTCCAGTTCAGGATTACATTTTTTCCCATAGTTGATGCGGTGAAAGATGCCAGGGTCACCGGCAGAGATGTCTCACTGCTTGGGTTTCCCGAAGCTGTAGCCGTATTATACTGCTCGTTTCCTGCTGAGTTGGTGTATTCATAAACCCGAATGGTGTATTGGGTATTTGGACTTATATTCGTGACTGCTACACTGTTGCCTGTACCATTATAAATACAATAGTAGCCTGAAGAACCCAGTTGACTCCCTTTTGAGCTCCAGTTTGCACTAGCGGTATAAGTTGTATTATTTGATGGATTCGTAATTGCTCCACTCCCTTCTTTCATGAATACTGCTCTGCTGGTTCCATTTCCATTCGTCCATGAAACATTTAATTGAGTTCCCGCGCCATTGCTGGGCAGGAGTATTGAACTCGCCTGAGTTGAAGGGGCAGCAGCATACACAGTTATGGGATATTCTTCAATCTCTCCAAAACCAAAATAACTCAGGTAATCATCTGCTACAGGAAGTCCATCTGCCTTTAAAGTTACCCGTAGCCATGTAGTTCCTATTTCAGCATCATTTGGGATGGTGATATTCAATGTTAATGGATTTGCATGCCCGGCTCCGCTTCCGAGTACATAGCATTCACCATCGATTCGTCCCGAACCACCATGCTCTGGGAATTTGCCTCCACAATCACCATTTCTATTCCAATCGATAAAAGCAGCAATATACTGAAAGCTAAAATCTGCTCCCGTTGCATTCACACTGACTGAGATTGTGTAGCTCTGTCCTCTCACAACCTTCCCAGG
>JAEXTR010000033.1 GCA_023406915.1 Bacteroidota bacterium | reverse complement strand
CTACGTGGCTGCAATGGTGGGGGCTCTCTCTTTTGCTTTCTCTGATACATTCTGGTTCAACGCTGTTGAAGCCGAAGTGTACGCAGCCTCAACCTTCCTGTTCGCTTTTATTATGTACATCCTGATGGTGTGGAATGAAAAGGCGGATCAAACCGATAATGAAAAGTATATTTTCTTAATCGCCTATCTCGTTGGACTCTCTACTGCCGTGCACCTCATGAGCGTGCTTGCAATCGTTACCGTGGTTATGGTGGTGATGTTCAGAAAATATGTGACCGACGAAGCTCACCTGAAACAGACCGGATACCTCTTTATGATTCACGCTGCAATTATTCTGCTCGTCGCCATCTTTAGATGGATGGGCGAAAAGGATAATCCGTTCGGCGGCGCATTCAGAACCGTACCGGAATTTATCGCCTACTATCAGAACTTTGATAGCCAGATGAAAATGTACATCGTGGTGATCTCTGCAATCTTTATGGGTGTTTTCTGGAAAAAGGTATTCAAACCAAACTCATTCTACCTCCCTCTAATCTTTGGTGGTATCGCTCTCTTTCTTACCTATCCTGGCGTTGTGAAATATATTCCTGCCCTGATGCATACTATCGCCAAGGATAATATCACAGTCGAAATTATCGTGCTCCTGATCATTACCGGCGCAATGGCAGGTTTCGCTTATTATACCTATAAGAACCGTAAGGAAACGCTGCATGTGATTGCTATGTCAATCATCTTCATCTTCCTCGGTTTTACCCCCTACGCTATGGTAATGGTTCGTGCAAATATGAACCCACCGATGAATGAAAATAATCCGGATAACTTTACTGAATTTGTGAAGTATATCAATCGTGAACAGTATGGTGACTTCCCAACCTTCAAAAGAAGATATACACTCGAGAGTCACCAGACGATGGTGTATGAATCATATAAAACTGATCTCGACTTCTGGTGGCGCTATCAGATGAACCACATGATGACACGCTACCTGCTCTGGAACTATGCCGGTAGAGAATCCTGGGTTCAGGATGCTGGTGCAAACGTTGCACCTCTCAATGGTCTGTTTAACAATACTATCGGAAAGCTGATCAATGTCCGCTTTGAGGGTAATACGAAGGACTCTCTCTTTGCCTTGCCACTGATTCTGGGGATACTTGGTATCATCTTCCACTTCCGGCGGGACTGGAAAATGGCGTCCGCCTATATGATCCTGTTTATATTCATGGCATACCTGACGGCATACTATCAGAACCAGCAACAACCCCAGCCCAGAGAGCGTGACTATTTCTATGTGGGCGGCTTCTTTGTCTTCTCAATATGGATAGGGCTCGGTGTACAGGGGCTCGCGGAGTTTGTACGCGGAAAAATGAAGAGTGAGAATGCTGCACGCTATGGTATCGTTGGTGTACTTGCGCTTGCAACCATCTTTGTCCCGGTCAGAATGCTGCAGGCAAATTACCATACCCATGACCGCTCAAATAATTATATCCCCTGGGATTATGCATATAACCTCCTCCAAAGCTGTGCTCCGAATGCTATCCTGTTTACAAATGGTGATAATGACACCTTCCCGCTCTGGTACCTCCAGGATGTTGAAGGCGTCCGCCGTGATATCAGAATTGCAAACCTGAGTCTGCTGAATACTGACTGGTATATCATGCAGCTAAAGCATCAGGAACCGTACGGCGCTAAAAAGGTGAAAATTAATATCCCGGATGAGCAAATACGAAGAATTCAGCCAGTTGAATGGACTGAACGGCAGGATGTGATCCCTGTACCTGCATCAGTCTATGAAATGTTTAATGTGACTGACTCATCCCTGAAGACGGGTCAGATTGCATTTACGATGAAACCTGTCATCAACAACGCCTACGCTCGCGTGCAGGATCAGCTTGCCCGTGAGATCGTGCTCAATAATCTCTGGGATCGCCCAATTTACTTCGCTGTTACCTGCGATGTTGATTCCAGAATCGGTCTTGATCCTTACTTACAGCTCGAAGGTATGGCAAGTCGCGTTGTGCCTTTTGTTGCAAGCAACCGGAATGATCTTGCAATCAATGAAAAGGTTATGCGTGAGCAGATTCTCGGTGCCGATAAGGAAATTAACAAGGATGGTAGCTACCGCGGATTCCTCTATCGCGGTCTGAATGATCCCTCAATCTTCCTTGATGAAAACCATCAGCGCCTGGTTGGTAATTATCGTAATGCCTTCCTTAGACTGGCATACCACTATCAGGATACTCGTCAGAATGAAAAAGCACTCGACGTTCTGAAAGTCATGGAAACCAAAATCCCGCGTGACATCGTAAAAATACCGTATCAGAATCTGTATGGTATTGCCAGCGTGTACCGCAACAACGGTGATTCCGCTACCTACGCTAAATTAATGCAGGAAGTGGTAATGGATGCTGAGACTGAATGGAATAAAAACCGTCAGGATCCTCGCGTTGATACAACACCTCCAATCGTATTGATGGATGCCTATGAAGCACTGGGGATGTTTGATAAAAATGTGACCCTGATAAATGCGCTGCTGGTGTATTACCCGCAGGACCCAAATCTGAGAGAAAGACTCAGATTGAATCAGGAAAAACTCGGTATCCCTTCTCCTGGTCAGACTGAAAAAGATACGGTTTCACAACCAGCTAACTGATCACCCAATTTGTACGGGGCTGTGCTGCAAAACGGCACAGCCTCTTTTTTTTTTTACTCCATGTACGAATTATGAAAATACTTATACTTGCGCTCTCTGGCATCGGTGATGCCCTCATGTTTACTCCCGCAATGAAGCTCATGCGTGATCACTTCCCTGATGCGCAGATCGATGCGGTCGTAATGTATAAGGGTGTGTTCGATATCTATCGCAGAACAGGTATCTGTGACGCGGTAACCTATCATAATTTTCTCTCTGAATCTCCGCTTACTTCTCTGAAGTTTGTGCTCGGACTCAGGGGAAAATATGACTGCTCTTTCAGTGTCTACCCGGCTAATAGAAGGGAGTATAACGGTATTCAGTTCCTCGCGGGAGCTAAAAAAAGAGGCGCGGTGAAGTATAAACGAATGAATGCTTCCAATCTTGGATTTCTGAATAATGTAACCGTCGATGAGGATGACTCACTCCACAATGTTACAGAAAATGTTAGAATGGTGGAAAAAATGTTTGGGGTATCATTCGAAACGGTACCTCCACTCCAGTTCCCCCTGACAACAGCGGATAAAAGCTTTGCAACTGACTTCATTGAAAACTCGGTCATGGAATACTCTGGTGCCCTCGTTGGTTTTCATCCCGGTTGTGCCACGCTGAAAAACCATATCATGAGGCGGTGGGAACCGGAAAAGTTTTCGGAATTGGGCAAAAAACTCGTTGACCAGGGAAATACTGTGCTTATATTCGGTGGACCAGAAGAGGAGGAGTTGAAGTATCAGGTCTATAAAGGAATTGATCATCCCTCGGCGTTCGTGGTAAACTCTAAAAACCTTGGGGAAACTGCTGCATTGATGAAGCAGTGTGATGTGTTTGTTACTAATGATTCAAGTCTGATGCACACAGCATCTGCAATGCAGATTCCGGTGGTGGCTATAATCGGTCCTACCAATCCTGCCTATATCCATCCCTGGCAGACAAGATATGAACTGGTCTCCCTTCACCTTGATTGTGCCCCTTGTTTTTTCTATTCTCCGAAACCCCTCTCCTGCACCCGGACGGATGTACCTTACAAGTGCAGGAAAGAAATAACAGTCGATATGGTTCTGAGTGCCGTAAAAAAGATTCTTACAGCTACGGCTTAATCAGTATCTTCGCAATCAGATTCACAAATTCGTTCTTGGTGAATGGTTTGGAAATGTAATGGGTGCAGCCGGCATCCATAAAAAGTTCTTTATCTCCGCTCATGGCGTAGGCTGTTACGGCAACTATCGGTACTGTGTCATAAAACGGAAGCTGCCTGATAATCTTTGTGGCTTCCATCCCGTTCATTCCAAGCCCCAGGTTAATATCCATAAGGATCAACTGGTAATGTTTTGCCTTGGCCATTTCAATGGCGTGCAATGCATTGTTGCAGGTATCCACCCGGCAAAGCTTCTTCAGGAAATGGAGCATTACATCGCGGTTGTCGACATTATCTTCAACCAGTAAGGCCAGAGGCAGAATTGCTGAATCGTTGGTAGTAGGTTCTGGTGTCATCGCACTATCTCAAAAAATTAGTATTGCAGTCTTCAATTTATAAAAAATTCCCATATCCACTATCGGCACTGATGAGAAAATCTCCCTATATCGCTATCATTTCTTATATTTCTCCTCTTAATACTTGAAGGTTCATTTATGAAGTTTGGTCTGGTTCAGTTTGATCAGGTTTGGGAAAACAAATCTGAAAACAGAAATAAATTAGAGCATCTCCTGCAACTCCATGCAACATCAACTGATGTGCTTGTCTTCCCTGAAATGACTCTCACCGGGTTCTCTATGAACCCTGATAATATTGCCGAGAGTCTTGAGGGTGAATCCGTACATTTCTTCTCTGGCATCGCCCGAAGTCGTAGCACCCACGTAATTGCTGGTGTTGTTCTGAATGAAAATGGGAAATATTCTAATGCCATGATTCACTTTGATTCCTATGGAAATGTATGTGAAGTGTACAGAAAGATGCACCCCTTCTCACTTGCGGGTGAACATAACCATTACACCGCTGGAGAAAGCCCTGTTGTTTTCAATATGAATGGTGTTACTATCGGTGCTGCTATCTGCTATGACCTCAGATTCCCTGAACTCTTCAGACAATATGGAAAACTGCGAACTGATGTGATTCTGGTTATTGCAAATTGGCCTGTCCCCAGGGTTGAACATTGGAAACTGCTCCTGAAAGCCCGCGCCGTGGAAAACCTGTGCTACTGCATCGGTGTGAACAGGGTCGGCGATGATCCTGCCGGTAGCTATAATGGATACACATCAGTGATTGAACCACTCGGTAACGAGATCGCAGTTGCCTCACGCATTGAAACGGTTCTGACTGCTGATATTGATCCCTCACTCGTTCAGCAGGCCCGTGCAAAATTCGGTTTCCTGAATGATATAAAAATGGTGTGATGATGAAGAGTACTGTTATATTTCTCGTGCTTCTGCTTTTAATTTCATCCCTCTATTCCCAGCAATCTGGGAAATATGTGCTCGCGATCCATGGCGGCGCCGGTTATGTAAACCTTGATATCCCGGGTACCCTCGTAGATGCTTATCAGGCATCTCTGGAAAGGGCTCTCCGTATCGGAGAGGAGATTCTGAAACAGGGTGGTACCTCCCTCAATGCAGTGGAAGCAGTGGTAAAATTCCTTGAAGACGATTCTCTGTTTAACGCTGGTCGTGGGGGTGTCTTGACAGATGGGGGAACCGTGGGGCTTGATGCTGCATTAATGGTTGG
>JAEXTR010000026.1 GCA_023406915.1 Bacteroidota bacterium | reverse complement strand
GGGTACTGTGGGCAGAGCCCCGCGTTGTGTATCTTCCATCCTATGTACCGAACGACCCAAGGCTGAACGCGCAATGGGCATTACAGAAAATTCAGGCTCAGCAGGCATGGGACATCACCAAGGGTGATACCTCCATTGTGATAGGTATTGTTGATACAGGTGTTGACTGGGATCATCCAGACCTCGATGTGAACATGAAGTATAATCTTTTAGAAGATCCATATAATGGAATCGATGATGATCATAATGGCTATGTTGATGATTATGTCGGCTGGGATTTTGGTGGTCTGACCGGGACCCCTGACAATAACCCGATGGAGGATCAGCCTGATCATGGAACCCATGTAGCAGGCTGCGCCGCTGCGACTACGGATAACGGGATCGGGGTTGCCGCTATAGGCTTCCGTTCAAGAATTCTGGCAGTAAAAACTTCCCGCAATGATAACCGTGATCCTGGTACCGGAATGCCGTATATCATTTATGGTTTTGAAGGTATCAAGTATGCAGCCGACAATGGTGCCAAGGTGATAAACTGCAGTTGGGGGGGCGGAGGCTATTCCATTTTCGGTGCTGAGATATGTGCCTATGCCACGGGCAGAGGTGCCCTGGTAGTAGCTGCAGCCGGGAATAATAACCAGTTGGGTACGTTTTATCCCTCTGATTATCCGATGGTACTGGGTGTGGCATCCACCACTTCTTCTGATCTGAAGTCAGGGTTTTCGAATTACGGATATGGTGTAGATGTCTCAGCACCTGGCAGCAGTATCCTTGCTACATGGCAAAATGACGCCTATGCTTCGCTCAGCGGTACCTCCATGGCGTCACCGATTGTTGCAGGACTAGCGGGACTCGTTTTTGCCCGTTTTCCACAGTACACCCCAATGCAGGTTGGCGAACAGATCCGTGCCACAACGGACAATATCTATAATGTGAACCCCAGTTATGTAGATATGCTTGGTAAGGGGCGCATTAATGCTTTCCAGGCTGTCAATAATACCGCCGCTATTTCAGTCAGGGCTTTAACCTTTACGCCGACAGATATCGGTACCGGCAACGGTAATGGAATACTTGAGCCAAATGAGGTGGTTACTCTTCCCGTCAGTTTTGTGAACTATCTTGCAGCAATTACCGGTGTTACGGTTACGCTTACTTCAATGAGTGCTGATGCAGTAGTACAGAATGGTACATTTGTTTCAGGTGCGGTTGCATCAAATACTCCATTTTCGACACTGGCAACACCATTTACTTTCAAGGTGGGCGCTAATGTTGCGGTGAATCAGAAAGTAATTATGAAACTGACCTATTCAGGTACCGGGTATTCCGATGTGCAGTATTTTGAAATCGTGCTGAATGCCACCTTCACTACGCAGAGCGGTAATGATGTGGCAATGACCATAACGGGACGCGGAAATTTTGGGTATAATGACTATCCGAACAATACCCAGGGAGATGGATTTAAATTCAACAATGGTGCAAGCCTGACCTATGAAGGGTCCCTGATGATCGGCACGGATGCAGTAAAGCTTGCAGATGCAGCAAGGCAGGCAAATCAGAACCTGAAGAACAATGACTTCAACACGGTCACACCTTTTCTGATTTCTATTCCCGGAGCAGATGCCGATATACAGGGATATGGCGTTATCAATGATGATGCAGCCGGGGTCAACAAGGTCGGAATTACAGCCGCCCTGAATTCTTATTCTTTCACGTCGGAAGGAAATAGAAAGTTTATTCTGTTAAAATATGTGCTTACCAATACATCCGGTGCTCCGTTACAGAATCTCAGGGCGGGGCTCTTTTTTGACTGGGACCTTTCGAACAATGGTGCAACAGATATCGGTGGCTACGATGCCACTTATAATTTTGCCTATGTCAGAACGAATTCCGGATCACCTGCCTATCATACAGGCATTGCTCCGATTGGACCATCCAGTACATCATTTCTGATTAAAAATGATGGTGGCGATACAGGGTTTTCGATTTATGACGGATTCACCAAGACAGAAAAATGGCGCTCGATGACTGAGTCAAAGGTGACCGCGGGTCCCGGGGATGTATCGATGGTAGTAGCAGTAGGACCATTTTCAGTTGCTGCAGGTGACACAGTACAGTTTGGGTTTGTAGTTGGCGCAGGTGATGATTTTACCGATTTGCAAAATACCATGTACCGCGGCAGACTGAAGTATGAGGAAGTAACCTCAGTATCTGATGGACTGCCGGAGGTTCCCCAGGAATTTTCTCTTGATCAGAATTACCCGAATCCATTCAACCCTGAAACCGTGATTCGTTTTTCAGTTCGTGAAGCGGGGCTGGTTTCATTGAAAGTTTATGATCTGCTTGGTGCAGAGGTCGCAACGCTGGTGGATTCACCATTGAGCGTAGGACAGCATCAGATCAGTTTCAATGCGACGGGTATTCCATCGGGTGTTTATTTTTATTCGCTAACATCCGGCGGTCAGAAGCTGACCCGGAAGTTGATGGTATTAAAATAGAATTGTAAGATGATTTTGGATAGCTGCTGCCCGCTTAAGAGGCAGCAGCTGTTTCAAGAACGGTTGTGGTTTAGTCAGTTATGATTTCTGACCAGATACACTTTATCTCCTTCACGAACCAGTGTGTCACATTTAAAGGTCACAGACTGACCCTTCAATGCAGCGGCAAGCTGCTTCTCCTCTTCCATGATGATGGTTGGCGCCACTTCAACAAGACCAGTTGTTTTCCCCATAATCATTAAGGTGTCTCCCGCCGAGAACTGACCCGATTCTACCAGGATGTAGGCGACCTTTGGTTTTTTATAATAGTCAAGCACTTTGCCCAGGTATTCCTTTTTCGATTTCGCGGCACTTCCATCAACCGTTGAAAAGTCTTTTTCGCCAGGTTTACCGAAGTAGAATCCGTGTGAGAATCCACGATTATACACTTCGTGCAGTTCCTCCTGGAGTGCAGCCTTCAACCCGGCATCGAGTTTGCCAGCAGCGTGGGCATCGATTGCGCGGCGATACACGGAAGTTGTTTTTGCAGCGTATTCGGGGCTCCGCTTTCGGCCTTCGATTTTAAAGGAATTGATTCCGGCATCGATCAGCAGATCCAGGAAGTCAAGGGTATTCAGGTCTTTCGCCGAGAGGACATAGTCTTCACCGATGATCAACTCACGCCCTGTGCCAGTATCGCGCACTTCATATTCACGCCTGCATGACTGGAAGCACTCACCCCGGTTTGCACTACGGTTGTAAATCTCGTGACTTAGAAAACATCTGCCGCTGACCGCGATACACATTGCGCCGTGGACAAAGACTTCGATTTCCAGAGGCGTTTGTTCTCTGATAACCTTAATTTCGTCAAGGGTACATTCACGGGCGAGAACAATTCTTTTTGCCCCGAGCATTTCATAAAACTTCGCAGCAGCAGCATTGGCAATAGATGCCTGGGTTGAAACGCAGAAGGGCATCCCAACCTCTCTGCAAAGGGTGATCACTGCGGGGTCCCAGCAGATAATCATATCCACTCCGGCTTCTTTCGCTGCAAGGATCACTTCCCTGGTATCATCCAGTTCTTCCTGTTTGATGATCGTGTTGATCGTGAGATAGGTTGCAACGCTGGCAGCACGGCAGACTTCAACCACTTCAGGGAGTTCCTGAATAGTAAAGTTTGTTGCCTTAGCTCGCATGGAGAAACGATCGGCACCAAAATAGACAGCGTCTGCGCCAGCTGCAATAACACTGCGCAGCATGATCCAGTCCCCGGCTGGGGACATGAGTTCAGGTTTAGAGGTCATTTAAATCATCTCGCTCAGCAGCTCTGGTCTTGGCTGAGGAATCACCACTTTATTCACCAGTAATCCACGTTCACCCACTACCCGGGCACCGGCTTCCACAGCTGATGTTACGGCGGCAACTTCACCGGTGACGGTAAAGAATGCCTTTCCGCCCAAAGCCATCGCAAGGCGGATTTCAATCAATTCCACTTTTGCTGATTTGACTGCTGCATCAGCTCCCTCAACCAATGAGGCAACGGAGAAGGATTCAACAATGCCGAGTGCTTCAAGCATTTGAACATTATTATGTCCGGCAATCGCAGGGAAAACGGAAGGATGTACATTCGGAATTACAAAATGATCGATCACAGCAAATCCGATGGTATCGACCGCGTGTTCAATAGCTGCACGAACAGCAGCCACATCGCCGCAGATAATGGTCATATATTTGCCTGAACAGATTGACCGGGAAACCATCAATTCAACGGCTGAGGTCTTCAGCATGATGTCTGCTGCCTGCATACCAGATGCAATGCTGCCCATTTCAATCAGTCCTACGGAGTTTCTGGTCATCATATTATGCTTCCTGCTTGCTGATAATAATATATTCATTTGTTATGTCTGTTACGATACCGCTGATAGAGGCATGAACAGGAACACCCATTTGCTTCTCATCCACTTTACCAATCATATCTCCTTTTTGCACGGTTGCACCTTTTGTAACGACGGGTGACGCTGGCGTACCGACATGCTGTTTGAGGAGAATCTTTACCTGCTTTGGCTGGGGACCTTCAGCTATGAAGGGAGTATGAGCATTGTATTGCAATACATTCAGCCGCTGCATCAATTGTTTTATGGGTACGCGGCGACCATCCTTCATCGGGTGCACCTTCACCGGCTTTTGCTGCAAATACTTCACACCCTGCTGACGCATTTCTTTTTTAGATTTTCCGCACGCTTCCTTTGGGTAGAGGTCTTCGGGGCAGGCATAGAGGGTACAGAGTCCACAACTGCAGCAGAGTTCAGCCATCTGGTTCCAGAAGTCACCTCCGGTTTTAGTAAAACCGAGTGAGCGCATCACCTTGTGTGGCTGTACATCATAACCGAGGAGGTAGCGCGGGCAAAATTCGGTACAATAGCTGCACTGATCACATGCAGATTTTCCAATCCTGAACCAATTTTCTTCCGGCTGATTCATGCGTTTGATCATATAATGGTCTTTGGGAAGGACGATAAACCCGGCAGTAGTTTTCGTGATGGGGAGGTCGAGATCAAACACCAACTGGCCCATCATCAGACCGCCAACAAATACGCCAAAGTCAGCAACTGTTGCGCCGCCTGCAAATTGAATTGCATCACGGTAGGTCGCGCCGATGGGGATGAAGAAAGAGGATGGGTTCTTTACTGCGCCGGTTACGCAGAGAAACTTTTCTGTGAGGGGATGACCCTCTTCTGCCCGGGCGATGTTATAGAAAGTCTCCACATTATTCACTACGCATCCCACATCAAGCGGGATACCGCCTGCAGGAATGAGTCTTTTGGTAGCTTCATAAACCAATTCATATTCGTCACCGGAAGGGTAGAAGTCACCCAATTCGGTCATCTCGATATTGGTGCCTTTCAGAAAAGGTTTAATAGCATCGATGGCATCCTGATTTTTTGATTTGATCCCGAAATACCCTTTCCGGGCATTCACCTTTTCCATCATGAGCTGCATCCCCCGGACAATTTCTTTCGGGTGGTGCAGCATTATTTCAAAATCCTTATGGATCAGGGGTTCACACTCAGCGCCATTCGCCAGGACAAATTCAACAGTTGCCCGTGCTTTCACATACGTGGGGAATCCGCCACCGCCTGCGCCCACAATTCCTGCTGCGCGGATAGTTTCAGTTAAAGACATAGATATGTTCCAAAAAGATAAGAGATTATCATCCAATAGTAACAAAACATTCCATCAGAGAGCGTTTAAAATAGTGAATAATGAGAACAATTCCGCCATCGGGAAGGGGCAAACCAATCAGGGGGTCGGGCAAACCATTCTCAATTCGCTATTGGAATCTCCTATTTTTTTGAATCGTTCACGAAGATCAGGTGAGCAGATTAACCCGCTTTGATCGTTTCTCTGAACCGATTATAAAGGTGCCCATCAACCTATCAAGACTCTCAATCATCTGGTTCAGTTCGTTCACTGAAACGGCAACTTCATTGAGTGCCATCACATTTTCACTGGCAAAATGGCTGACAGCTTTCAGGTTATCATTGATAGAGGCTGATGCATGCAGCTGTTCTCTTGCTGATCCGGACATCATTTCGACTTTTGAGTAAACCTTTTCTGCGAAGTCACTGATTTCTTTCAGGTGAAGGCTCGCCCGATCTGAGAGCGCAAGCCCCTCGTTCACCGATTCGGATTGCTGATTCATTGCTGTTACGGTGCTTCTGGTTTCGACCTGGATTTTTTTAATCATATCGGCAATTTCGGCTGTCGCGCGCGTGGTTTTTTCAGCAAGCTTGCGTACTTCATCTGCGACAACGGCGAAACCTCTGCCGGCATCACCAGCTCTTGCAGCTTCTATTGCAGCATTCAGTGCAAGTAAATTTGTCTGGTCAGCGATATCATTAATGACTGAGATAATGGTTCCGATTTGATTACTTGATTCACCCAGTTCATTTACTTTTACGACCGCACCCCCAACGGCTGCGGCAATCGCATTCATTCCTGTGATGGTCTCCTGCACAGCTTTTGAACCGTGTGTGGCGGCTGTTCTCGCCTGCAGAGAAAGAGTGAGGGTGTCTTCAGCTAACGAAGTGTTTTCGCGAATTGCCAAAGTGATTCTGCTGAGTGCATCTGCGACATCCTCAGTTTTTTGTGACTGCTCCGCAGTGCGTGAAGCAGCCTTTCCAGTCAGCGTTGAGATTTCAAGTGCAGTAGAAGCCGTAATATCAGTTGTATCCTTCACCTGTTGCAGCACTGAGCGCATATTCGATACAGCCTCATTAAATCCATTTGAAAGGACTTCAATGTCATCGCTGGCCCTTCCTTCATTTGCCTGTGCGGTCAGGTCACCAGATGCAAACCTATTCATTTGTTCCAACATGCCGGACACAGATTTTGCCAGGTATATCCTGTTTTCTTCGCTCTCCCTGACTGCCTCTTCGACTTTTTTATATGTTGCTGATCTTTCTTCTTTCAGTTCATCGTGGGCAAGATTGACGAGTTCAATCATATTATTAAATGAAATGGCGAGTTTTCCAATTTCGTCGTTTCCATAAACCCTGGCTTTTACTGATACATCACCATGAGAATAAGCATCTGTAGCAGTGGTTAAGTTTTCCAAAGCCTGTAGAATATTGCGGGAAACACGCAAGGTGAAAGCTGCAGCAAGAAGAAGTACCACGAAGACGCTGAAGAGAGTCAGGTATCTACTTTTACTAAACCCATCAATCCTTTCATTCAAAAGCAGAATCAAGCGTTCGTTGGAGTTATCCCAGAGTGCACCCGCTTCCGACATCGCGGTTACGGCTGACTGGAGCAGGGAGCTCTTTTTATCAATGGTATCTTGTGCAGGCAGATAGTCCGAAGCAAATTTTGTTTGAAGATCACCTATGATTTTATGCGCACTGGTGAGCGGAGCGGAGAGCTTGTCCATTAAATTATTCGCTGGGTTGTTTTTAAAAGCGACCTCAAGACTGGCTTTTGTACCATTATTTGCGTTGGTAAGCAAAGCCCGAATCACAGATGCCTCATCAGTTCTCTTTATGGTTTCACTCACACCTTTCCCGATTAGTGAGGCAAGTTCAGGAAGTTTCAGCAGTACAACATCCATCACATAATAGCTATCGAGATCAGGGTCGAGAATCAGATTAGACTTATCACCGATGTAGGCGATATGGTTACGCAAAGCATCGTGAAGAGCATTGAGTGCTTCAAAATCAGCAGGTTCGGTTGTCACTCTCTGCAGAGCCGCCGCTATCGAAGTGAATCCCTCTTCAGCTTCAAGTATTTCACCGAACTGTTTATGGATACTGCTTAAACCGTCAAAGTTAGATTTTAGCAGTGTTACATCCGGAGATGCTCCAGCACTAACCTGATTCATTGCAGATACTGTGCTGAACAGCATATCCTTAAGAGGAATAAGATACCTGGATCCATAAATCTCCTTTTCGCCAAAGCTGATCCGGATATCCTGTTCCTGCACCAGGAAATAGAGGAGGACAAGCACTGGAATTAGAAAGGAAACAGCAACGGCATTCAGTTTGTGTCTGACACTTACGCTCTTTATTGAAAACATATTAGTCCCTTTAGCTTGATATGGATTCTTTCAGTTGAGATTGAGACGACTTTTCAGAGTGATAGCAGCAACTTCAGGCACTGTTTTCGTTCTGGTCGAAACAGAGCGATGCCGTTGGCGGGTAATAACCAACGGCATCGTGATTAAACAGAGGTAATCAGAAAGCGAACAGGAGGTTCATTCCCAGGGTCAACTGAGATTTTTCCATTTTCCCTTCTTTATTAAAGACAAGCTCACTGGAGCTATCATAGCGAAGGTCAGTCCGAAGGACGATCCCGTCAGCGAGGTTAAGGGCGGGGGTCAGTGTAAACCCAGTCAATTTCTGCTTTATGCCTGTTCTGACGCCATCCTTGTCATCAAACAATTCAGCGCGTAACGCCAAGGAGAAGAGTTCTGTGAACTGAGCTTTAGCATAGAGTGCTGCACCGTACCATGCAGCTGCCTCACCTGGTCCTTTGAGATCAGCCTCATTACCGTAGTCAGCATTTATTCCCAGGGTGACTTTCTCAGAAAGAGGGAAAACGCCAACCAGATCAACGACTGTTCTGTTGTCCCGATTGTTATTGTTTTGTTCGGGACCAAACACAGCATTCAGATAAATCTTTGCATCACTCCCCGGGGAAAGTACAATTTGTGCACCAACAGTCTTCGATGCATTATTGTCGACCGGGTTATCCCAGCCATTGGCGATCATCAGCATCATTGAGACAGTTTCGCTGAATGCATAGGATGCCCTTAGACCAGTATGTGAGAAAGGAATGGCGTAACCAAACAGGAAAGAGCGGCTATAGTTATCGTTATATCCATCATAGCCATCGATCAGTTCATATCCCATGTGTGTGAGGAATTTCCCGGCATCTATCGTCAAACCACTTCCAACTGGTGCAACCCAGGTCAGATACATTTGCTGAAGGTCAATATTGTCCTTCGGAAGAATAGACCCAGTTGATCCAGATATCTGCGGGATGGAATTTCCGCCAACGATATCGACTCTGAATCCAGCCTGATTCACTTCGATTGCTCTCTTTGCAAAGGAGAGTTCTGCAACATCCACTTTGATTGAGTTATGATCAAAATCAAAGACTCTGTAACCATTTTGTCCGTCTGAAGGATTATTGAAATTATTTGAGTACGCAACAGAGACAAAAGCGTTCATATCAATTGACTCATACCAGCGTGCCTCCTGTGCCATGGTCATGGAGGCACACAGAGCGATTAAAAGCATTGCAATATATTTCATAGATTGTTCCTTGTTACAAATACTGAATTATAAACCTTCTTCGTAGGCTGTTTCGCCATGCAGAGATGCATCAAGACCATTCGCTTCTTCACTCTCATTGACCTTTACCGGGGTAAATTTGTTAATCACCCAGAGCATTACATAGGTAAATACAAAAGCCCAAAGAGAGGAGATGAGGACAGCCATCACCTGTTTAAAGAAGAAGTCGAAGCTTCCGGAGATAAGACCGTCAGCCCCTGCCGGGTTATACATCTTACTGGCGAACACGCCCAGGAGGATGATCCCAATCATTCCACCGACGCCATGAACTCCCCATACATCAAGAGCATCGTCCAGCTGCAGTTTGTTTTTGAGGGCAACAGCATAGTAGCACACAATACCGGCAATAATACCAATGACCACTGAGGTAGTGGGTGAAACAAACCCGGCAGCCGGGGTAATGGTTGCAAGACCGGCAACGGCACCAGTCAACAATCCAATAAACTTTGGTTTTTTCTGAGTGATCCAGTCGATCAGGAGCCAGGTGACAGCAGCAAATGATGCAGCGATGTCTGTATTCACAAATGCCACTGCGGTGATAGCATCAACGCTAAATTCACTACCGGCATTGAATCCATACCAGCCAAACCACAGCAGACCACTACCCACGCCGACGAGGGGAATACTGTGCGGACCCTTATCGGCGCTTCTTCTTTTACCAACATAAATAACTGAGGCTAAAGCAGCCATACCTGCAATATTATGCACTGCGATACCACCCGCAAAATCAAGGACGCCCCATTGCTGGAGAATTCCACCACCCCAGATCATGTGGACAAACGGGAAATAAACAAATATCAGCCATAGTGTCAGGAAAAGCATATATGCTTTGAAGTTCACTCTGTTTGCAAATGCACCAGTGATCAGTGCAGGAGTGATAATAGCAAACATCATCTGATACGCTATGAAAACAAATAGAGGGATTCCGGCATTGATGGGTGAGGGGGTTGACAGATCCACACCCTGAAGGAATGCCATATCAAGATTACCGATTATTCCACCAACATCGCCACTAAAGCAAAGTGAATAACCGAATAAGTACCATATTACCGTTGTCCAACCCATTGACACAAAACTCTGTATCATAATGGTCAGAACATATTTTCTGCCCACAAGTCCGCCATAAAAGAACGCCAGACCCGGAGTCATCAGCATAACCAGGCTGCTGCACAGCAGCATAAAAGCAGTATTACCAGTATCGATCGTCATACAAATACCTTTGTTTATAAATTATTAATAAGGGGTATACCCGTGGAAAATTGCAGTGACACAATTTGCCTGTGTGAAGACCAGTGGTATTGCCCACAAAGGTCAGGATCACTGACTCAAAAATGAAAAACGATCATTTTAAAAAGGATACCAAGAATGATGATTTTACTGGACGGAAACAGGAAGTGCTGTGTAGGGGAATCCCTACACAGATCAGATAAGGTTATTTTTCAGAACATAGGTGATGAGTTCGGCATTATTATGAAACCCCATTTTTTCGATAATTCTTGTCCGGTAGGTAGTGACTGTTTTTTCACTAATGAATAAGATTGACGCAATCTCTTTCAGACTCTTTCCTGAGGCGATCATGCACATTACTTCATACTCCCTGTTTGATAAGGATTCATAGGGGGCACTCACCTGATCTTTGGTTACAATTCCTACAAGCAGTTCGGCGAGTGAAGAGGAAATATAGCGGCCTCCCTCATCAATTTTTCTCAGAGCAGTCAACAGTTCAGTTCCAGCACTTTCTTTTGTGAGGTATCCAGCAACGCCAAGCTGGAGCATTCTCACAGCATACTGGTCTTCGGGGTGCATGCTGAGGATAAGGATCTTTATTGAAGGGTTCAGTTGTTTCAGGGAGTTAATTAATGAGAAAACATTTGTGTCCGGCATAGATATGTCAAGAATAAGAATATCCGGGTTGTAACTCTTAAGCAGGAGGAGCAATTCCTGACCATTGGAAGCTTCACCAACGACGGCGAAATCAGGTTCCCGCTGGATAATCTGTTTTAGCCCTTCGCGAAAGAGGGTGTGATCGTCTGCCAGGCAAATATTAATCATGATGAAACTTCTCTTCCCGGTACACTGACCAAGATTTTAGTACCTTTCGGTTTAGCCGGAGAAATGGTGAAAGAGCCACCTGCGGATTCAGCCCTTTCTTTCATGCCGAGTATTCCAAAGGAACCGGATTTTGTAATATCTTCTTCTGAGATTCCGACTCCATTATCGGTAATCGTTAATATAATTGTGGAACCGGAAATCTCCAGTGTGACCTCAAACAGCGACGCTGAAGCATACCGAAAAGTATTTGAAGCAGCTTCCTGGACGATCCTGTACAGAGCAATGCTTGTTGATTCATGTAACGATTCAGGATTGCACGAAGCATGAAAATGAGTTTTCAGACCTGTTCTATTGGAATAATCCCGAAGGAACCAGCCAATAGCATCGCAGAGCCCCAGGTCATCAAGCAGTTGAGGGCGCAGATTCGTAATCAGCTGCTTTGTTGAGGTCAGCGTTTCACCGGTAATTTTGATGAGTTCTTTCAGCTCCATTCCGAAATCCGGTGAGAGAGAGTCAGGGACTTCATTCCTGAGAATCTCGAGTTTTAACTTAAGGACATTTAATGATTGACCAAGGACATCATGAATCTCCCTTGCAATCATCTTTCTTTCTTCCTCCCTTACAACCTGGAGGTGTGAAGCCAATGCACGGAGTTCATTACGGGATTCGACCAATGCAGTTTGTGCAGCACTTCTTTCTTCTATCTCATGATGCAGTGATTCAGTATCATCAGATATCTTTTGTGCCATTGCATTGAGCGTTTCAGACAGCTGAGATATTTCATCATTATTCGGGACGGGAGAGCGGAGTGAAAAATTTCCATTCTGATAACCTGACGCAACAACAGCCAGGTCAGATATGCGTTTCAGTGACAATCTGGTGAACAACACTGCTGCGCCGGTTGATAGCAGAATGATGAGCAGGGAAATCATGAGCAAGCGTTCTTTGAGCTGATAGATAGTGCTGAAGGCTTCAGCTTCATCGATCTCAGCAAGCACGGCGAGCCTTAAGCCATAAAAATCGAGTGGAGCGAACGAACTCAGTACTCTGTATCCTCTATAATCAGAAATAAACCTTGTATCAGAGAGACCGGAGATTGCGTCGGTTGCGCCCTTTGTGTATACGGGTTGTAATCTCACAGTAGAATTAGCAATCCGGATAGATTCAATTACCTCCGGAGGTGTTCCCGCGGCTTTTATGGAATAGAAATATCTTTCAGGGCTTTCAATAAGGAAGCGGGAATCAGAGCGCATCCTGTAATCCCTGCCCACCAAATAGACTTCACCACTGGCACCGAAACCGGCTTCAGACCAGTTTTGCCCGGATGTCATTATGTTATTAATCTTTTTCACAGAGATCAGGCAGGAAATCGTGTAGAACTTCTGCCCCGCCCCCCTGAATGTGTATGACAATGGGAAGAGGGGAAGTGAATCAACATCGGGGAAGCTTTCAATATCCATGAAGCAGAGTGAATCATTGCTTCCGGATATGGTGGCGGGTTTCAGGGTTGGAAAATGAGAAGCGGGCAGCATCTCCACCAACCAGCTGTTTTGGTCAAAGGGATTGATTCTCATGACCTGAGCAGCATCCGAAAAATTATCCGTCACGATAATCGCCTGAAACTGTCTGGCAACGATAAGTCGTCTTGCCTCTGTGAGAAAGGAATTATTTTCCAGGGCATTCATGGAGGTGGGGTACTGATTCTGGTACATGAGTTCTTTCAGCATTCCCGGGAGTGCCTGGGATTGCTGGACACTTCTATTGAACAGATCAAGAAGCTGACTCTTTTTTGTATCTCTGATGGCAGTCAGTAGTCTAAAATTCGATTCTTCAAGCGCACGGCGGGCGTTGTAATACATGAGCAATGAAACCAGGGCAGTGGAAATCAAGGCGATACCCGATAGTACAAGAATAAACCGGATTCGAAAAGAGGATTTGCGTTTAGGTTTCACAACAGTAACCAAAAAAAAAAGCCAGAAAGGGTACATGGTAATCGAATTACTCCATATACTAAAGATACACACAGATCAGAATGAATCAAAAGGAAGAGGCACCAGAAATCCACGAGTCGGAGTAAAGTTCTGGTTTTTGGGGTGGTTGGGAAGGTGGTGGGGAAACCTCCTGGGAATTGCATTTCTGGTGAGGGCGATGTATGATTTCCATGAATTTTGGATAGAGGTCCGGGAGAGGAAAATGCTTCACCTGAAGGGAATCTGGTAAAACCTTTGGGACGGGGTATCTTTCCATGCATATTTTTATCCACTCGATATCCTGCTGTGTGATAAACGGCCGGACAGGTGCATATCGTCCCGGCTTATCAT
>JAEXTR010000014.1 GCA_023406915.1 Bacteroidota bacterium | reverse complement strand
CCACAGGATTCCTCAACGGCAAAGAACCCACGCCAGCAAAAAAGAAATCCTTTGTGGTGGCTTTTTATAACCTCGAAAACCTCTTTGATACGGTAAATGATCCGTTGAAAAACGATGAGGAATTCCTCCCCGACACAGAGAAGCTATGGGGAGCGGAAAGACTCGAGTCAAAAATGAAAAGCCTTGCAGAAGTTCTCAGGGGTATGAACCCGGATATTCTCGGGGTATGTGAATCCGAAAATGAACAGGTCCTGAAAGACCTGAATTCCCGCCATCTCGCAGACCTTGGCATGGCAGTCGCATATAAGGAATCACCAGACGAGCGTGGAATCGACAACGGTCTGCTGTATAAAACGAAATTGTTCGAACTTGTAGCAACTGATGGTATTATTGTTGAACTCCCCAGCAGGTCTCCTACCAGACTGATTCTTGGCGTCACTCTTAAACACAAGAAATCAAAAGAAATTATTAGAATCTATGTGAATCATTGGCCATCCCGCCGTGGTGGTCTTGAGGAATCAGTTCCGAACCGCCTGAAAGCTGCTGAGGTGCTCAGAACTGAAATTGATCAGTTTCTCGTAAATAATCCAAAAGCATCTGTCATTTGTGTGGGTGATTTTAATGATGAACCCGGCGATGAATCAATTACCAGGGTATTGGGTGCGAATGCTCACTCCTGCGATATGAAACAGCGCGCTGATTCACTGAGTCAGCTCTTTAACCTCGCTGCTGCAAAGAAAAATGCCGGTGAGGGGAGCTACCTCTACCGCAGCAACTGGAATATGCTTGATCAGATCATTGTGAATACCAGACTCGTGGATGGTAAGGGCATTGATTATCAGTGCGGATCATTTGAAGTTTATAAATTTGACAAATATGTTCAGAAGGATGAACGGTATGCCGGATCATCACTTCCCACTTTTGGCGGAAAAAAGTATCTCGGGGGAGTCAGTGACCACTTTCCCGTATTTGCCCGTTTCGTGCTGAACTAGGTAATGGCACGTGTACGGATCATTCAAGGGAGTGTACCTGTGGTGAATCTTCTGTTGATTCAGTTTCCCTGTTCCTGTTTTTAAAGAAAGTTTTTTTAGATGAGAAAAGAGTATCTGGTATTTGGCAGCCCTGTTATCGAAGAATCAGAAATCGAAGAAATCGTGCAGACGCTCCGTTCGGGGTGGATTGGCACCGGACCAAAGGTTGCCAGGTTTGAGGAAGAATTTAAAAAATATGTTGGCGCTGAGTATGCAATTGCAGTCGCATCATGCACCGCAGGTCTGCACCTGAGCGTGATCGCACTCGGCATCGGAGCCGGTGATGAGGTTATCGTACCCTCAATGACCTTTGCCGCTACAGCGAATGCGGTGATTCATTCCGGGGCTAAACCCGTATTTGTAGATGTTGATCCCCTGACAGCCACCATTGATGTTGAGGATGTTAAGAGAAAAATCACTCCCCGCACTAAAGCTATTATCCCCGTACATTTCGGTGGCTACGCCTGTGATGTTGAAGCTATCAGAAAAGTAGCGGATGACAATAACCTCTATGTGATCCATGATACTGCTCACGCCCTTGAAACAGAATATAACGGCGTGAAAATTGGTAACTACTCAGATATTTCGAGCTACAGCTTCTATGTCACCAAAAACCTGACTACGGCTGAAGGGGGAATGATCACTACCAATAATGAGGAAGTTGCAAATAAAATTAAGATTTACGCACTCCACGGTATGACCAAAGATGCCTGGAAGCGTTTTTCTGATGATGGCTACAAGCATTATCAGATCATCTTCCCTGGATTCAAGTATAACATGACTGATATTCAGGCATCGATGGGAATTCATCAGCTGAGCAGAGTGGAACGTCTGTACAAGAGACGGAAAGAAATCTGGGAACGATACCACCACGAGCTGAAAAACCTGCCGCTGATCCTTCCACCTGATCCGCCTGCTCATATCAGACATGGCCATCACCTCTTTACGGTTCTTATCGATGTGGCACGCACAACAGTAACCCGCGATGAGCTTATGCAGCGCCTTCATCAGATGAATATTGGTACCGGTGTGCACTACATAGCACTCCACCTTCATCCCTACTATCAGAGTGAATACGGATACAAAAACGGAGATTTCCCGAATGCGGAGTTCATCTCTGAACGGACTCTCTCATTACCGTTTTCAGCCAAGCTGACTGATGAGGATATTATGGATGTGATTTCAGCATTGAAAGAAATTTTGGGATAAACCCCCTCAGTACATAGTTCCGATATTAATGGTGATATAGAATCCGCCGATCGTCTTTCTGAACTTTCCGATCATACCTTCTACGCCATCATTGAACATGTGTGTAACGTAATAACGCAGACTGATCCCAAGCAGATTTTTCTGGTTAAAACCTATATTTGCCCCCAGACCAATATATCCTCCGGCTGCAAGGTATGACTTTGTATCTCCGAATGAGCTGAAAAATTCTTTCTCAAACGGTGTGGTAAGTACAACCTGAGGTCCAATCCCCACATTGATATAGGGTCTCAGGTTATCACTGATATCACTCTTGAATAGGCGATACTGCAGTCCCAGGTTCATTGGAATTACAAAGACTCTGTTCTTTTTCCTCGGAACATAGACCTGACCGAAATAATCAATGTACTCTACTTCCGTTTCGTCTTTTGCCTCCGAGAAGGAAAAATCGCTGAAAAATGTTAGTGTTTCCGAAAGATCGTGTCTGAAGAACCCTCCAGCCCCCAGTCCTCCTTCACCAAACATGATGTCAAAGCCTATGGCATGATTAGGGAAATCAATGGGACGGTGATCGTCCACGATTTCACCCAATTCCTGGGAAAATGTTAGGGACGCTGATACCAGCAGTAAAAACAAGAGATTCTTCATAAAAACACCAATATTTCTGTAAGCAATTAAGTTCCAACAGCTCCCAAAGTCAATATTATTTTTGTGACCCCGGGGTTTTTTTCTAATTTTGAAAAACAGAATTCGACGGAGAAGTATATGGCAGCAAATCTGGAAATAAAGATACCACTAAAAAACTTTAATGCAATCGTCAGACACCTGGACGCTTTAAACGCAAGATTCGAAGCAACGCTGCATCAAACTGATGTCTACTTCTCTACCCCCTCAGGATTGCTAAAACTCCGGATCGAGAACGGGAGTTCCCAGTTGATCCATTACCACCGAAACGAAACCGGAAAAAACAGAAAAAGCACTTTCTATATCCTCAGGATGACCGGTGATGATCCTCTCCAATATTTCAGGCGGCTCTTTCCCGTTGAGACGATTGTAAAAAAGAAAAGACTCCTTTATCTGTACGGAGATACACGAATTCATCTGGATACGGTACAAAAACTCGGCAAATTTCTTGAGCTTGAATCCAGAATCCTACATGGTTTCCCAAAAGCAAAAAAGGAGTTCCAGTACGTTGTTGATGGGTTGCAGCTGGATGTTTCGCTGCAATTCAGGGGCTCGTACCGGGACATGCTTATGAATCCGGGGCGCACATGATCTATTTCCGCAATACAGGGAAAGGAAAGCCAGTTAGCAGTATTGACCGTTTTCTGGATGAGGCTGCCACTGCTGGTACAAATGACCTCGTTCTTCAGATCGTCCCGACAAACCGAAAGGTAAGGCAACTCCGTCATCGAATTATCCAACAGGCGGCAGGAAAACTGGTGAACCGCATTAATGTGGAAACAATTTTCACCCTTGCACAAAAAATTGCAAAGCAGCTCTATCCTGAGTTTCGCCTTATCAGTGAAGCTGAAAAGTCTGTATTTATTGAGAAATCCTTCAGGACCGTTAAGCCTGTTTTCTTCAAACCCTACAAAGGTGAAATACCCCTCGGGATCCGGGAAACAATCGGCTATGTAATATCTGAGTATAAGAGACATGGTGTTACGCCTGAATCTCTCGAGATGCAATTGGATACCGAGCCGGATAGCTACGAAAAAAAGAAGGGTGAGGGGGTTGTTCAGGTTTGTAAAGATTACAACCGGCAGTTGCTTGAGTATGGTACCGGAGAAATTGGTGATCTCTTCCTTAAACTGGAGCAACATGATGAACAGGAGGTTTCTGCTGCATTCAGAAAACTGTATCCGGATATCACTTCAGTGCTGGTATACGGATTCAGTGAGTTTACCAACGGTGAAATCATCCTGTTGAAGCGTATCAGTTCAGTTGATTCATTGAACACAGCAATTGATCTTCCCTATATCAAAGAAAATAATGAGCTCTTCTCTATCCTCTCAACAACCGCAGAGCGCCTTGTTTTGCATGGCTTTCAGGAAAACGACCACTCCGATTCCTCCTTTGCCCATAATGAATTTGCCCGTATCATGGCAGAAGGTCTGTTCAGATTTCAGAAAAGAAAGGGCGAGTCAGGCAAGCTCCCGCTCTTGGCTGATAAAGTTAGCTTCCTTTCCGGCTCAGGTATTTCTGATGAAGTGACGCTGATTGCAAAAAGAATAAAACTGCTGCATACTGAGGGAAAAGTTCCGCTTGAATCGATTGCACTCGTGTTTAATCTCATTAGTAAGTATTCTGATACTGTCCGGGAAGTCTTCAGCCATGCAGGCATACCATTCAACCTAACAGACCGTATTCGTCTTGACAGAATGCAACCGGTGAAGTATCTGATCTCTGTGCTTGAACTCCAGCAGCAGGGCTTTCTTTTCAAAGCTTTGCTGAAGGTCATATCGTCACCATACAGTCCTCATAGAAAACTCACGCCTGCACTAAAGGAACTTGCATCGCAGTTCAGAATCGGAAGGGGGCTGCACGCGTGGCGAACGATATTGAATCCTGACTCTCCGGTCCGGTTGAAATCGAAGAAACCGGCTGTCTCAGATGCCTCAATTGCTGATGTTAGTTCGTTGTTTGATACCTTAGAATCATATCTGAAGCCGTTTCAACAGCCTTTGGATTACCGGCAATTTGCTACTGAAATCAAAAAGTTGATCTGGAATTTGAACATTCCAAAGGATGTGGCAAATCTGCCTTTCAGTGATATTGAGTTACACTCCCGTGCAGTTGCAGAGCTGATTCAGACTGTCGATGAATTATTTGCACTGCTCGCCAGAGAAAACCCTGGAAAGAAATTCTCCCTCTCACATCATCTCGAAATTCTCAAAACAGCGATCGGGAGTGCCCGCTGTAATATCAAGGAAAAGCCTGGATACGGGGTCCTGATTACCAGCGCAGAAGAATTACGCGGACTCTCTTACGACTATCTCTTTATTGGAGGGCTTTGCGACGGTGATTTTCCAACAAGGTATGAACCCCAGGTATTTCTCTCCGGTGACGTCAGGCGGAGCAGAAATGAAAAAAGACACATGGATGAACAGCGGCTTATGTTCTTTCAGGCACTTGGGTCGTGGCGTAAAGAACTCATTCTTACAGCATCACAAACTGATGGCAAGGAGCCGCTTGTTGAATCATACTTTGTAAGTGCACTCTTCAGGATTCTTGAACGTGAGGACTACCATGAGCGGGCAAAGATACTGAAATCCGGACTCAATAACGTCGTGATAAGCAAAATGGAATTTCAGGCGCATCCTGCTGCAATGGATAATATTCAACTGAATGAAACATTTGCCCCTGGGTTCACAAAGGACGACTTCCTCTCCAACGCATCCGCGCTTCGTAAAAGAATGGAAAATGGGAAAGTAGCAACCCTTCAGATAGCTGAGCATGATGAGCTCAGGCAGTATCTGGAAAACCATCTCGAGCGTACTTTCTCCGTAACCTCGCTGGAAACGTATGCCAAATGTCCATTCCAGTACCTGTGTAAGCAGATTCTGAAACTGAAGGAATTTCGTGAACCGGATGCAGATACCGAATCAAGTGAATATGGAACACTGCTTCATACAATATATGAGCAGTTCTATACACGCTGGAACGAGGAGATTAAAAAACCGATTCCTGACTGTGACGATGAAGTTTTCGGTCAGGCTAAAAACATTCTATGGGAAGTTGCAGAAAAAGTGCTTGAGGAAAACCCCTTGCTCGGACCTTTCGCATTCTATGAAAGGGAGAAGATACTCGGGGTGAATTCAGATGACCCAAATGCACTCCTTTCACTCTTCCTGGCTACGGAACGGAATGATAAGAGTGGATTCCTCCCCAGTGAATTAGAATTCAAATTCGGAAATACTGATAATCCTCTCCCCGAATACGAATTTGCAGGTGTAAAACTTCAGGGGAAAATAGATCGGATTGATATGAATGTTGAGAAAAACACTTTCAGGGTTGTTGATTACAAGTCAGGAAATATAAAAAATCTTACCAGTAAATCCATGAGGGACAGGTTATTTCAGCTCCCTGTGTATGGCGCAGCAGTCTCGGCATACCACACTGAAAGCACACTTGAAGACTTACTCTATTATTCACTGAAAGCGGTCGAGGAGAAATCCCAACTGCTTGCAAGAAAAAGTCTTTCCGAAAAAAACAACGCTGATGCCATTAAAAACAAGATTGCTACAGCTAAAGAGAGTATTCAGAAAATTCTTCAGAGCATCAAAGAAGGACAATTTGACCTGACATCACTCACTACGGATGCACCATGCAGATATTGTGAGTTTGATCAGATCTGTAGAATTAATGAAGTGATAGGAAGTGCTGATGAAGAGGAGAGTGAGGAGTAAAACTCAACTATCGCCCGAATACCTTCCGCATCTCAAACAGTGCGATACCGAATGCTACTGCAACATTCAGTGATTGCTTCACCCCAAACTGTGGTATCTCGATTGCAAAATCACACTCTGCGATTACCGAGTCTGCAACACCGCTGATTTCATTCCCTACCACGAGGCAAACAGGGAAATCCTCTTTTGTAACATCATAGTAGGGTATACCTGCATCGGTCTGTTCAAGTGCTACGATCTTTATGCCTTCTGATTTCAGTTTCCTGATCAGTTCTATCGGGTCTTCATGATATTCCCAGGGAATACTTTCGGTGGCACCTAACGCGGTCTTCATAATATCCTTCTGCGGCGGCACACAGGTATAACCGGTAAGAAACAGCTTCGTAATCATCGCCCCATCAGAGGTTCTGAACATCGAACCCACATTGTAACTGCTCCGGATATTATCCAGAAGCGCATACACCGGCATCCGTTGTGCTTCACTGATTTCTCCGGGCTTTTGCCTGTCAGCGGAGATTTCATCATAGGTAAGCTTTCGTATCATGACGTCGTGGTTCCTGTGATCGCCAGCTGACCGCAAGCAGCGGCAATATCATCACCCTGAGTGTTCCGGATCATGACCGTGATATTGGCATCCCGTAGCTTTTGCGCAAACACTTCTATGCGTTCCCTCGGCGTCGGACGCAGTTCAGCCGCATATCCGGCAGGTGCAATATGCTCAAGTGAGTTAAAAGGGATTAGGTTCAGTTTTGACGGAACCGAACTGCATATTCTCTTCAAACCTTTAATATCAGCATCCCGGTCATTGACACCGTTCAGCATCACATACTCAAACGTTATACGCGTCCCGGTCATTTTTGCATGATATCTTACAGCATCAAGACAATCTGATAGAGGATACTTCTGATTGATCGGCATAATTTGAGTGCGAATATCCTCGAAAGGGGAGTGAAGCGAAAGTGCAAGTTTTATTTTGAGTCCGGAATCGGATAGCGCCCTGATCTTCTCAGGTATGCCTGCGGTTGAAACGGTGATTTTTTTCAGACTAACGCCGGTTGATGATAGTTCACCCGCAAAAATCTTTAATACATCAAGCGTTGCCTGGTAATTCAGCAGCGGTTCACCCATACCCATAAAAACAATATTCGTGATTGGCTTTTCGTATACCCTGTTCGCAATCAGGTACTGATCAATAATTTCACCCGGGGTAAGATTACGCTTGTAGCCCATGAAACCCGTTGCACAAAACTGGCAGTCAAGCGGACACCCAACCTGTGTACTGACACACAGCGTAACCCGCTTTTCCTCTGGTATAATGACAGCTTCGATTTTATTTCCAAGTGAGGTCTCCAGCAACAGCTTTTTTGTCTTTGTACCGGGGGATTCCTGCACGGTGATAAGGTTCAGGGTAGTTAGTATTGTCTGTTCTGCAAGCATATCCCGCAATACCTTTGGCAGATTCAGCATATCTGCATACGATGCAGCGTTCCGGTTGTACATCCAGTCGAAAACCTGCTTCGCCCGGTATGCCGGTTCACCAATTTCGGTAAGGTAGTCGCTGATTTTTTCCAGCGTCATACCTTTTAACTGTATATTATTAGGGGTCTCGGTCATCATAAAATGGTTATTTCTAACTCCAAATGTAAGGATAGCTGCGGAATGAAGCATATGTTTATAGTAAGTATAAAAATATTTAGTTTGCATTCTGGTTTTGGGTTGCTATTTTTGTGCATCGTTCTTTAACAAAAACTGATGGTGTCCTTCCTGATGGAAGGAAGAATAGGGAAGCCGGTGAGAATCCGGCGCTGTCGCGCAACTGTATGAGGCACACCCGCGGAGAAAATCCGCATTCCCTGCAGGCAAAAGCCACCGGTAACACGGGAAGGCGCCTGCAGATGCCTTAAGCCAGGAGACCTGCCATTGAAGAGTAGCTGTGCCTTCGCGTAAAAGGTTACATACATTGTTGTGCCCCGCACACATTTCCCCTTCATTGGTATTACCCCCGCTCGCAAAAGTTTCTTGCTCTCGCTTCCCTCTAAAAAAAATTATGAAAAAATCACTCCTGATACTTATTGTATTTTGTATGTCTGTAGCTGCCCAGCAGATACAGGTACTTGATGCTGTTACCGCAGCACCGCTTCCCTATGTAAAAATCTCTTCAGGGAACGTATCACTTTACACAAATGACGCTGGTATGGCAGAAATCAGCCGGCTGAGTGGTGCTGACTCTCTCTATTTTACCCATATCGCATACCATACTCAGGTCATCACATACAGGGAATTGACTGTTGCTGCTTTAGTAAGGCTCGTGCCGGATACCCTTTCCCTTGAATCCGTAACCGTGACCGGATCGCTGCCGGTGCAGTCACTTGAACGGACAGAAATTGCTGTTCAGCCAATGGAAATGATGCGGTATCAGTCAGTTGCTGATATATTACGGGATTTCTCATCCCTCTACATAAAAGATTACGGAGGTTACTCGGGTGCAAAGTTGATCTCATCAAGAGGGCTCGGTAGTGAAAACAGTATCGTTTTCTTTAATGAAATGCGCGTCAACGATATCAGATCAGGCTTCTTTGATTTTTCTTCACTCGGAAGTGGCGCCGTAGATAAAATTGAGATCCTGACAGGTTTTGACCCCGAAACAAATGCCACCTCGCCTGGGTCTCTTATCAAGCTTTCCTCCGGAGAATTGACCGATTCTTTCCGGCTCAGGGCTGGCTTAAAAAAGGGGAGTAGTGGTCTTTCATCATTCTCGGCTTCAGTGAAAAAAGGTGACGATAACCTTGCGTATGGTGTATCAGGTGAAAGAAGTTACGCCACAAACGATTATCCCTTTGCATATCGTGGGAAGCAGTTTAATAGGAAAAATGCCCACTTCAACAGAAGCTTTGCAAACGCTCATCTCACTTACAAATCGACACAAAATCTTACGAAGCTGTATGCCCACTATTCATTGCTGCACAACGGCGTACCTGGTTTTGTTGTGGAAAACAATACCGCATCCAGCAGAGCAGAGAACCGCGCCGAAGCTATTCTTGCAGTTGCATCAAATGAATGGGCACCCGCGAATACCTGGAGTATCAAAAGCACCGTTGGTTACCATCGTCAGTCACTCTTTATGACTGACCCTGATGGTATTGTTTTCCTTGACAAGATTTCCTCTGAGTCAAATGTGGATGAGTTTTCTCTCTCGGTTCAGGCAAGAAAGCTGGTTGGTGATCTCCGCCTTACCGCAGGGTATGATTTTACCTATTCCTATGTTGATCAGTTGGGTTTTCTTGTTTCAACTGGTAATCAAACCGGATCAATAGTAAGACGTACTCACAAAGGTTCGCTTTCCGGTACCTATCAATTCTCCGATCCAATAGGGATATTTCAGTCATCATCCCTGAGTGCTGCCTGGAGTTTAAGTGCTGTTCGTGGTGATATCGGATTTCACGAAAGCATAGACGCACCCTCTTATTTTGCCGCTTTTCACGGTGTTTTCAGTTTTCTCCCTCAGGTTGGGATGAGTCTTCAGTATTCAAATGACCGTCGGATTCCAACACTTAATGAGCGTTATTTCTCCGGTCTGTTTACCGTGTCATCCCTGCAGCCCGAGCAATACTCCGGCGCTTCTCTTACGTTTGCTTCGGTTCCCGGTGTGGGGTGGCTCAGGTGGGCTGTTACAGGCTTTACAATACTTGCTACGGATAAAATTGTGTGGACTCCTTCCCGTCTGGCAATGCAGGTACCCAGAAATATTGCAAAGGTTGAGTCGTACGGTGCTGAGTGCAACCTGTCTGCCGATCTTCTTCATGATCATCTTACAATTCGCGGTTCCTATCAGCTGACCAATGCAACCAACATTTCAAACCCCGCTGCATGGGATAAAACCTATGGTAAACAACTGGTCTATACCCCCAGACACCGCTGGAACGCAGGCGCAGATATCAGGATATCACTGTTCACGCTATCACTTACAGGCAGTTTTTCTGATAAAAGATATTATACAGCAGATAACAATCCGCTCTATGTCCTCCCTTCACACTTCGTGCTTGATGCATCAATCACTGCTCAGTTCAGCGCATTTGGTGTACAGCATCACATGGGAATATCAGGCTTTAATATAACATCTGAGGATTACTATATCATTCAGTCATATCCCATGCCTCAGGCAACCTATTTACTCACTTATTCACTGGAACTTCAATGAAAAAACTCTTCCTCTTTTTAATCGTCGTTATTTCTACACTCTTCACCGCCTGTAACAGTGATGATCCTTCGATTATCGATCCGCCTAAAGTAACCACTCAGGGCGTTTATGTGGTCAATGAGGGTGGCTTCGGTCAGAATAATTCTGAAATCACTTTCTTTGACATACTGAAACAGACTGCCGCACAGAATGTATTTGCAGGTGCCAACTCAGGCGGGGTGCTTGGTGATGTAGCAAACGATATGAAAATCTATAATGGTAAAGGCTTTATCGTCATTCATGGCAGTAATAAGGTTGAAGTCGTTGACCTGAAGGACTTTAAAAGAATTGGTGTGATTGACCTTGGAACTGGTGCTGGTCCACGAAATATTGTTATCACAGGACCAAATGATGCGTTTGTTACCGGATTTGCCGATAAAGTATTTCACCTGAATATCAGCAACTATACAGTAAAGAATACCTTCACTACTGGCTCAAAACCCGAAGGAATTGTTGAGGCAGGGGGTAAGCTTTTTGTGGCAATATCGGGTCTGGGCCAGGCATATCAGGTCGAAGTCTTCAATGCAACCTCTGGCGCTAAAGTCAGTACCATTCAAGTCGGTATCAATCCTACTCAGATGGTGAAAGGTATCGACGGAAAGATATACGTGGTTTGCAGAGGTGAATACGATGCAGTTGGTCGCGGAATGGTGTACCGGATAGATCCCGCTACAGTTAAGGCGACTGACTCACTTGAAGTAAATGGCAATCCTTCCGATATTACACTCTTTAAGAATAACGAGGCGCTGCTGCTCGTGAATGCAGGTGTTGCCCGCATCAGTCTGGCAACGATGAGTATGATTAACCCGGTATTTATTAACGGCGCAACCGTAAACCCCATCTATGCGATGGCGTATGCCCTCAGTTATGATCCGGTTGAAGACCACATCTATGTCGGTAACCCGCGTGATTTTGTGCAGAGTGGAGAAATTGTTGTGTATGATGGTGCCGGAACTGAAATAAAGCGATTCGGGGCAGGAATTAACCCGGCTGTTGCCGTAATCGCCCGTTTCTGATTTTTTTATCAATCTCATCCTCAAAGGGAAACACTGGGTTGCTCCCCTCGTGTTTCCCTTCCGTGTTTCAGTCGATGAAATATCGGCGTATGGGTTGACTTACTGCCATTACTTGCGTATTTTTCAGGTACGAAAAGTACGCCCTTACGGAGCTTTGAAAAACCATAGGGCATTACCCCCGGTTTTGGAATTAATTACAGGGAACAATCGTTCCCGGTTTATAAGAGAATACATACTTTTTTTATTTGCGAAAGGATTTTTAATGAAAGCCTTGTTCACCAAACAGTTTTTCTTCGTTACAGCGTTGATTCTTATAGCTATTGCATCACGCTTCACTGGTGTTCCCAATGTAAATCCGATTGTTGCAATTGCACTTTTTGGAGGTGCCTATTTTGCTGATAAGAGACTTGCCTTCATTGTTCCGATTGCTGCTCTGTTCATCAGCGATCTGATCATTGGTATACATAGCACTATGTGGGCAGTATATGCCAGCTTTATCATGATTGGCGTTATTGGAATGTATATGAAGAACAGAGTATCATTTGTGTCTGTACCTCTGGCAGCAGTTGGTTCTTCAGTTCTCTTCTTTGTTCTGACCAACTTCGCAGTATGGCTTACAGGCTGGTACCCGATGACCTTTGACGGACTGGTAACATGCTATACCATGGCTATCCCGTTCTTCCGTAATTCAATTGTGAGTGATGTGGTATTCGCTGCAGTTCTCTTTGGTACATACGAATATGTGAAAGTAAGAGTTCCCTCACTGGTAACTGCTTGATCGATGAGTTTCTATAAAAAACCGGTCTTCTTTTTGGAGACCGGTTTTTTTATGCAGTTAAATCTTCTTCGCCCCTCGCTTTAAAGCCAATTCCACAATTTTACCCAGTATCTCAGTCGGACCAAAACCGGATGCTGCTGCTGACCGCATAAATCCGATTCCTTCGCTCAGATCAGGATTGGGATTGACTTCAAGAAAATAAATCTCATTATCAGGCGTTAGCCGAAAATCAATCCTGGTATAGTCACGGACTCCCATCGCTGTGCAAACACGGATCGCGATATCCCGGAATCTGGATTCAATTTCTTCAGATACGGGTGCGGGGCAAATAGCAACAGTTTTATGATAGGTTTCGTGATCATCCTCCCATTTTGCCTGATAGCTTACAATTCGTGGTAGATCAGGGGGGAGAGTTGAAAAATCAATCTCACTCAGTTTGTACATTTCGTACGGATTGTCACCAAAAACTGCTACATTGATTTCCCTGCCATCAATATATTCTTCCACAAGCACGGGTTGGTTCAGTTCCCGGATAATCTTTTCAACTCTGTAACGAAGGTCTTCCTCGGAGTAAATCAGACCATTAAAATCAACACCATTACTGGAATCCTCAAGTGCTGGTTTTGCAATCAGGGGATACCTCAAATCGTGCGGATAAGACTCCTGAATCGATTTGAAGAGTACATCCCGGGGGGTCTGCACCCCATGCGAAGCAACAATCCTTTTGGTGAGTCTTTTATTCTGGCAATTGGCGAGTGTCCCTGCAGAAGAACCGGTAAAAGGAATGCCGAGCATTTCATACAGCCCTGCAACAGTCATTTCCAGAATAGACAGTTGATAGAATACTTCAACACAGTTAAAAATTACATCTGGCTTTTCATCCCGGATTAACTGAAGGAATAAGTCAAGATTATCCTCAATATTGTGCATAGTCGCACAATAACCCGATTTTTCAAACTCCTCACGCATAAGGTTGAATTCGTATAACACCCATTCATACGATTCCAGCAGCTTGTTCTCGTCATAGGAGAAGTCAGTCCTGCCCTGCAATTTTTGCCGGTAAACATCAGGTACGGGTTCGTTGAAGAGTATAGTGACTTTTTTGCTCATATAAACACTGTCGTTTTTCCTGCTTCAATATAATAAAATATTTCCGCTTTACGGGTATATTCCATTCTTCGGTGAAGTTTTCTATATTTCCCCATCGTAATTATTGAAATAGAAAGGAAAATATATGTCAGTGAAACGCCACCCGGCACTCTTGCCAAAAGAAGGTACCGCCCTCCTGATTATAGATGTGCAGGAGCGCATCATGCCCGTGATCCGCAATATAGATACTGTAACAGCAAATACGCTGAAACTGATCGAAGGGTTCAAAGTGCTCGGGAACCCCATCTTTATAACCGAGCAGTATCCTAAAGGTTTGGGACCCACTGCAGCCGTCATTGCCGATGCCCTGCAGGGTATCACACCGTATCAGAAGATGTCATTCAGTTGCGGCGGAGCAGAAGGATTATTCACCTTGTTCGAAGAACAGCAAATCTCCAATATCGTTGTAACCGGTATTGAGGCACACGTCTGTGTTACTCAGACTGTGCTTGATCTTCTGGAAAATGATATTCAGGTCTATGTTGCTGCTGATGCAACTTCTTCCCGCAGGGAACTCGATTACGATATCGCTCTCAGAAGAATGGAGATGTACGGTGCAGAAATGACCGTCACTGAATCCGTGCTGTTTGAAATGCTGGAAGTGTGCGGAACACCCGAGTTTAAGGCAGTATCAAAAATTGTGAAATAATCTCAAGCACACTATTGTAACAAAAAAGCCCCGGAGGATCAACCAACGGGGCTTTTGCATATTGAAAATATATTGAATGCTATTCCTGCGCCTCAAGCCAGCGTTCTGCATCTAATGCAGCCATACATCCGCTGCCTGCAGCCGTCACTGCCTGACGGTAGGTCTTGTCAGCAACATCACCCGCTGCAAAAACACCCTCAATATTCGTGTAGGTTGATCCCGGTTTCGTCAGCAGATACCCGGTCTCATCCATATCAAGAATACCCTTGAAGAGGGATGTGTTTGGCTGATGCCCGATGGCGATAAAAAGTCCATCAGCTTCGATCTCAGTCAGTTCACCGGTATGGGTGTCTTTCAGACGTACACCAGTCATTCGTTTTCTTCCCATCTCTTCCACACCAAGCACTTCATCAATGATCTTGCTTGTCATAAACTTTATCTTGGGATTTTTCTGGGCGCGTTCTGTCATGATCTTTGAAGCTCTGAACTCATCCCGTCTGTGAATAAGTGTCACCTCTGAAGCGTGTCTGGTCAGATAGTTGGCTTCTTCCATCGCAGTGTCTCCACCACCCACAACAAGTACTTTCAGATTTTTAAAGAAGAACCCGTCACAAGTAGCACAGGCAGATACGCCGTAACCCATATACTTCGCTTCACTCTCAAGTCCCAGTAACCTTGCTGTTGCCCCTGTTGAAATGATCACCGCGTCAGCGGTATACACTTCGTCATCAGACCATAGAGTGAATGGACGCTTCGAAAAATCAACTTTCGTGATATTCTGAAATTTACTCTCAACCCCGAACCGGAGTACCTGCTTCCGCATAATATCCATCAACTCGGGTCCCTGGATACCGTGCTCAAATCCTGGATAGTTCTCTACCTCGGTGGTAATAGTCAGCTGACCACCCGGTTGCATACCTTCAAATATAACAGGGGATAAGTTTGCTCTGCCAGTATACAGTGCAGCGGTGAGTCCGGCAGGACCACTGCCAATAATTATAACTTCATGATGATTTGATTGAGACATTCATGCTCCTATTGATAAATTTCATTCAACAATGTAAAAATATGTAAAACTATTATATTAGATTCATTTTTTTCTGTTCGGATTCAATTCATACTCTTAAGAGGGTTCACCGCACCTTCATCAGGTGTCGTGCATTCCTTTGCAACCCTTTCAGTTTAGTCCTTTTTACCGGACTCTCCTCAAACCGCTGCCTGAAATCTTCTTCGTTCATCTCTGTTACTTTAGCCAGTGATATTTGAGCATTTCCTGTTCTCGGAAAAAAGAGAGGTTCATTCGTAACGTTCGAAAACTTCTTATTCCACGGACACACTTCCTGGCAGATATCACACCCAAAAAGCCATCCTTCAAATTGCCCCCCAAATTCCTCAGGGATTTCACCCTTGTTTTCAATGGTAAGGTAGGAGATACACTTATTGGCATCCAGCTGATACGGGGCAGGGAAGGCACCCGTAGGACACGCGTCAAGACACGCTGTGCATGATCCGCAATGATCGGACACAACCGGATCGGTTGTGTTCAGAGGCAAATTACAAAAGATAGTTCCTATAAAAAACCAGCTTCCGATACTCCGGTTGATAACATTCGTGTGTTTCCCCATCCAACCGAAACCTGCTCTTACTGCCCAGACTTTGTCCATCGTAGGTCCGTAGTCAACGTATGATG
>JAEXTR010000322.1 GCA_023406915.1 Bacteroidota bacterium | reverse complement strand
CAGTACAGTCTATGCCCTAGCCATAAGCGGAAGTGATATCTATGTTGGCGGTAGTTTTACAAGCGTTGGTGGTCAGTCCCGCAGCAGACTTGCCAAACTGGACAATATAAATGGAACTGCAGCTGGTTGGAACCCAAATGCGAGCAGTACAGTCAATACCATAGCCATTAGTGGTACTGATATCTATGTTGGTGGGGCTTTTACGACCATCAATGGCATAACAACTCGCAACAGACTTGCCAAACTGAACAATACAGATGGCAATGCAGATGAAACTTGGAATCCGAATGCGAATAATACTGTCAATACCATCGCCATCAGCGGAAGTGATATCTATGCTGGTGGTTCGTTTGATAATATGGCAGGTGGTTTTCAACCATACTTTGCACTCTTCACGAAAAGAGTGCTTCCGATCGAGTTAGTCTCATTCGCCGCGAATGTTAATGCAGCGGATGTCCGTTTACATTGGGAAACAGCCACCGAGATGATGAACTACGGTTTTGAAATTGAGCGAAGGAGGAAATCAGATGCAAGCGATTGGCAGAAAATAGGATTTGTGCCCGGCAGCGGGAACAACAATTCCACGAAATCATACGATTACACCGATGCTGATCTAAGTTCCGGCAGCTACCAATACCGATTGAAACAGATAGACGCGGATGGCAGTTCTGAGTATTCCGGCATAGTTGAAGCAACAATCGGTACCCCAACCGAATACGCACTGTATCAGAATTACCCAAATCCGTTCAATCCGTCAACCTCCATCACGTTTTCGGTACCCAAAAGCGGATATGTGTCGTTGGAGGTGTATAATCTCCTCGGCGAAAAGGTAACCGATCTTGTAAACAAAACGCTTGAAGCCGGTACCTTCACCATCGATTATGATGCATCGGGTCTTTCCAGCGGGCTGTATTTCTATTCCCTTAAAACAGGGGAGTACAGTGCCGTTAAAAAGATGATACTGACTAAGTAACCCACCCTTAGATTATTAGTTACAAGCCGGAATGACCTCCATTGTTCCGGCTTTTCCCTCACAATTCTCACTACTCCCTGATCATGCCCATTATTCAAATCTGCTTTAAAACAAAAAACCCCGGCAATCGAAATTACCAGGGTTTTAATTCTGCTGCCCCGCTAGGGGTCGAACCTAGACTCTTCTGATCCAGAGTCAGACGTGTTGCCAGTTACACCACAGGGCAGTTTATTTTTAGAACAGAAATTTAATGATTTTCCCCTTGTCCTCAAAATATTTTTTCTCCCCTCCACAAAAAATCTCACCTCCTGTTCACATGCAATTTTGGTTCACCTGAAAATTTAGGAGCGAATCTACGAGAAGCATAAAAATCGACTTAAAGTAATTACGAATAATTAACGAAAATTCTCTGATAGTATCATGGGTGTACGACCACCTACGGGGTCGAAGTGGCTTTATTCTTCGTTATTACTATAAATCTTCGATCCCGCTGGGATCGGTACCAAGCAATCAGTTTACCTTTTATTCCCAATGACAGTAATAGTATATCGTAGTGGATTTGGCAAAGCATGAGTCAGGCACTGACCCCGAAGTGGGTCAAAGATTTATAGAAAAAATTGAGAGAGGGTGACCCGACCCCAGAGCGGGTCGAACCTCTTTTCTCAGTTTTACTAATTCTGCTCCAAGCCTTAATAAGTATTTGCCACCGAATTATCAAGCGAGCCCCCGGCTCCAATTAAATTATTGTGCTTCTTCGCTGAAAGCTCCGCTTGTAGCGATTTATTTATTATCCATTTTCAATTGTCCATTATCCATTCTCCATTGTCCTCCGCCGTAGGAGGCAACCTGTCCGTCCACTGACGGAAATCCATTATCCACCGCCGAAGGAGGAATCAATTATCAATTCTCCTCCGCCGTGGCGGAATCAATTCCCCCTGTGCCTTTCATCACACCTTTTACTGTTCTTCATCCCGTATAATCGTATGTTATTATTGAACAATTTTCGGTTTCGGTGGCTCACAGCATCACCATCCAAAAACGTTCACTTACACACCCGTCTTAATGCGTTACGAAAGGAAGAAATTATGAAAATACTCAAAGCTTCACTCTTGTTGTTTCTCCTGTTGCAGATCATGATTGTCGCTCAGGACCCGGATGCAGAAGGCTGCAAGGATCACCCGCTCCTCAACCGCATGAAAGGTTTCCATATCAGCTCCTGCGAAACCCGCGATTTCGATGTCTTTGATTTCCCCGTTGAGAATTCAACCGATGGTGAACGAAAAGTAGAAAGCGTGGAAGGGAAGAAATACTATCTCTATTATAACTACCGGGTGGATGATAAGATTATTACCAGCCGCCAGATCCTCAAAAACTTTGAAACTGCACTGAATGGAATTAAAGCAACTGTCTACAAAGTGATAGAGCCTGGTAACTCTTATAGCTTCGTGTGTGGTATCCTGAAAAAGGGAAAGTTGGAAACCTGGGTCCATGTCACCGCTTCAGATAACGAATACGAAGTCAATATCGTTGAAAAAGAAGTCATGAAGCAGGAAATCCAGGCAACCGACATCTATCGTGAACTGAATGAGACCGGTTTTATTGCACTCGACATCCACTTTGATATCGGTAAGTCAACCATCAAAGCCGAATCCCAACCCATCATCGATGCCCTCTTTGATATGCTCAAATCGAATCCTGACCTGAAAGTCAGTATCGAAGGTCATACCGATAACACCGGTAATGCCGACGCCAATAAAAAACTCTCAATCGCCAGAGCTCAGGCTGTTATGGATGCGCTCATAAAGAAAGGTATCGCAAAAAC
>JAEXTR010000200.1 GCA_023406915.1 Bacteroidota bacterium | reverse complement strand
CCTCCTGACCCTGCAGCTCTCCGCTCAGGTTTTCTCTCCATCTGACTCAGGCAGGTTTGCCGGATTCCGTGCATCCCGTATCTTGCAAAGCTATCCTGGTAATCAGTTCCCCTCAGCTGCATATTGGGCTGCTGCCGGGAAGTGGATGGCAGGAAAATTCCCCGACTCTAAGCCCGCAGGCGTATGGATTGTTTCGCTCTACATTTCAAATGGCACCACCCAGATGAATTTCCCCTCTGGCGGTCTCTCCCTGCCGTATGTGAATTTTATCTCCGTTGACCATAATGAAGCATACCTTCAGCATCTTGATCAGGAAGGATATAAAATCTGGTTGCAGGTTGAACCTGGTGCCGCTTCGGTCGATACCCTGATCTCAATCGTGCTGAACCGTTACAAACACCATCCATGTGTCGCAGGATTTGGCGTGGATGTTGAATGGCTCGATACTCATCTTCACAGCGGTGGTAGAAAAGTGACTGATGCTGAAGCCCAAAGGTGGGAGGCAAAAGTAAAAGCGGTGAATCCCGGCTACACCCTCTTTTTGAAACACTATGGTCAAAGCTGGATGCCCCCAGTTTATCGGGGTGATATCATGTTTATCGATGACAGTCAGATGTTCACATCCCTGAACCAGCTGGTTAATGAATTTAAATCCTGGGGCAATAAGTTCGCCCCGAATAAAGTCGGTTTCCAGATTGGATATCCGAAAGACTCAGTCTGGTGGAATAAGCTGAGCGACCCAGTTCGCGATATCGGCACCCCTCTTTTTCAGAATATCCCTAATTGCACCCTTGTTGCCTGGGTAGATTTTACCCTTACCCGGGTTTTCCCTCTTACTACTGTTCAGGATCAGGGCAGGGATGCGAATCAGTCCTCACTCCTGCGGATTTATCCGAATCCTGCAAACGCCTCTGCTGAAATACTCTGGAGTACTCCCATGAGACAGGAAGGCGTTGTTCAGATTACTGATGTTGTAGGCAGGGTTGTCCGGGAAGACCGTATTGAAAACCAAAAGGGATATTCCCTTGATCTCTCCGGAATCTCTTCCGGTACCTACCTGGTGAGAGTGCTTTCACCAGGTCATCATGCAATTCAAAAACTCATTGTTCTTAAATAAGGAAAACGAAACTATGCTTACGGTTGAACTGATAGCGAAAAAAAGAGATGGTTTAGCTCTGACTACTGAAGAGATTGGTTTTCTCGTCAATTCTTACACAAAAGGAAAGATCCCGGATTACCAGTTCTCAGCATTGCTGATGGCTATTTATCTGCGCGGAATGAATGAAACTGAAACCGCTGCCCTGACCCGCGCAATGCTTGCCAGTGGTAAAGTGATGGATCTGTCATTTATCTCCGGCAGCAAAATCGGAAAGCACTCAACCGGTGGTGTGGGTGACAAAACCACCATGATTATCACACCCATTGTTTCGGCTGCTGGTATCTACGTTTCCCAAACATCCGGCAGGGGGTTGGGACATACCGGTGGCACCCTCGATAAGCTTGCTTCGATTCCGGGCTTCACAACAGAACTAAATAAGTCGCAGTACCGCTCAGTGCTCAAAAAGACAAAAGCTGTCTATACCGGTCAGTCAGCTGATGTAGCTCCTGCCGATAAGTTGATCTATGCGCTCCGTGATGTCACTGCCACCGTTGCATGCAAACCGCTGATCGTCAGCAGTATCATGAGTAAGAAACTGGCTGAAGGTACGGATGGTCTGGTACTTGATGTGAAGAGTGGTTCGGGAGCCTTTATGCGTACCCAGAAGGATGCAGAAGAACTGGCACGGATGCTGGTCAGCACTGCAAAGGCATTCGATAAGAAAGTGATTGCCTATATCACAGATATGAGCCAGCCGCTTGGTCGCTATATCGGTAACTGGAGTGAAATTTATGAATCGATCCTTATCCTGAAGGGTGAGTATGTTCCGAATCTCTCGGAACTTTGTCTCTACCTTGCAGGCGCAATGATTCACCTGGGCGGAAAAGCCGGCTCAGTGGAAGAAGGTATTGAACTGGCAAATCAGCTCATCATCAGTGGAAAAGCATTCGATGTCTTCCTGCAGCAGGTAAAGGCACAGGGGGGCGATACATCATTTATTACCAATCCTGAAAAAGCTCCCGTCAGTAAGTACCGTCAGTCAGTGGTTGCAGGAAAAGCCGGCTATGTTTCCGAAATCGATACATTCGAACTTGGCATGGCTGCCATTGAACTTGGTGCCGGAAGAGCAAGAAAAGAAGATACGATTGATTTCAAGGCGGGAATCGTCTTTAAAAAGATGATCGGTGATACCGTGAAGAAGGGTGAAGAAATCGCCATTATTGAAACCGACAGAAAAGCAGCCATTAACAGTGTCGAAAAAAGAATCCTCAATGCAATCTCTGTTGGTAAAGAGAAAGTAAAACGACCAAAACTGATTAAAAAGACTTTGGTATAAAAGTATCTTTTTCGGTAATCTTTAGCCCTGCCGGTTCTGCTGGCAGGGCTTTTTTGTGCAGCTCAACTGAAAAAAGGTATGCAAAAAGATAAAAAAAGCTGCCCGGCTTTGTGCAGCAGAGCAGCTTAAGGGTAGAATATAGTTATAGTAGCGTTACTTCAGCAGTACAAGTTTCTTCACTGCTGATGCAGTGCCTGCCTGCAGTCTGTAATAGTAAACACCGGCTGAAAGATTGTCAGCGTTCAGTTCGGTTTTATGATGTCCTGCACTGAACCTACCGTTCAGGATATCCGCAACCTTCTCACCTAAGGTGTTGTGCAGCGTCAGACTGACATCCGCATCTTCGGGCAGTGAGAAACTGATCGTGGTTGTTGGATTAAACGGATTTGGGAAGTTCTGGTCCAGGACGAATTCTTCCGGAACGCCTACCTCAACCTGCACCAATGGTGAATACGAATATGTGCCGTTGAAGTCAATCTGTTTCAGCTTATAATACCATGTGCCGGTCCCGCTTGCCTTATCAGTGAAAGAGTAGAACCTGGCAGCAAGCGAGTTCCCTGCTCCTTCAATGAAACCTGCCTGCTCGAATGATATATTATCCCGGCTACGCATAATAGCGAAACCTTTATTATTGGTTTCTGTGGCGGTTGCCCAGCGAAGCTCAACAACACCATGCTGCCCGGTGGCAGTAAATGATGATAATTCAACTGGTATTACTGTCAGATCAAATGGACTGATGTAACGGGCTGATACACCGCTGACGATCTGGCGAACCGATGCACCGGTGCTTGAATCAATTTCATAGACGCCGGCTCCATTCGTGGTAAGGAAGTTTCCATTCTTCAGCTGGTATGAACCTCTCACTCCGGTCGCCCCGGTCATGAGCTTGATCAGTGATCCGGTTGCTGTGTACATCTGCAAGCCGCTGCTTGTACCGCTGAACTCAGCCACTACGATCCTGCCATCAGGCAGTTCATACATCTGTTGGGGGAATGATAATCCTGCCACCAGATTTGATTGATACACACCATTCAGATCGTATTTATGAAGGCATTTTGAACTTGATGCAGATACCAGTATATCATTCTGTCTGAACATGATGTCAAACGGTGAATTCAAAACCGTCCCCGGGACAATGAAAACCCCGACCAATGCACCAGAGGAGGTAAACTCAACGATAGAATTTGCATTTCCACCGGCAGCATTGCACACAACAATGTTTCCATTCGGGCGGTAATTAAAGCCTCTGATATTATCCAGAATGGTGTTATTCGGTCCCCCCTGAGGTGCAAACACTTTGGTAAAGACCCCCAGAGTGTCAAACTCGAAAATACAATCCTTTACCTGATCTGACACCAGGATTGTGCCCGCTGTTGATAATCTTGCTTGAATAGGGGTTGAAAAGGTATCCGCTGTTGGTATGTAGGTCATGGAAACAAGATCGCCATTCTCCGGGCTGAAAGCCATCACCGTAGAGTTGGTGGAATTAGGTACCAGAAGCAGGGAAACAGCCTCATTTGCGTTCATGACGGGGGTGGGGAAGCCCAGGTCTGGATTCTCTACACGGTCAAAACTGTAGTGGACTCTTGCCTTTGTGAGATCGTATGAATGAAGTATTTCATGATAGAAATATGTCCTGCCCATATGCTCAGGAAAGTGCCCGTTTCGGATGCCTGTATACACTGGCAGATTGGATTCAATCGCTTTTGCCTCGAAGAATATTCCGTCAGGATGATAGATTGCATACGGATATCCTAGCATTACTGCCAGGCGTTTTGCATTAATTTCTGTTTGCGGATGTTCCTCTGCCTGAAGCGTGACAGCAGAGTAAGTCAGGGTTGGTGATTTTTGTGCGTAGGTCGATACCCAAGCCAGCCCAAAAACAAGCAGCAACAGGAGTAGCTGTTTTTTCATAGTGAACCTCGAATATAAGTTAATGAAAAGAAGTTGTTATTTCTTCATTATCTGCTGCACTAAATTGTGCAGTTCTTCGCGTTCAAAGGGCTTTGCCAGATAGTAATCCATTCCTTTGGCAAGCAGTGCATCTCTGTCACCTGAAAGTGCAAATCCGGTAACAGCAACAAAAGGTGTGCGGGAATAAGCGGCATCCTGCCGAATGGTTTGCATCGCATCAACACCATCAATTCCCTCACCTAAGTTAATATCCATGAAAATAATATCATAATGCTTTTTCCTGCACATGCTGATCGCTGTTTGTGCATCCTCAGCATTGTCTACCCTGCAAACTCCGGCAAGATAGCGTATCATGATTTCACGGTTAATCTCATTATCTTCTACTACCAGTACTGTGGGGGTATGCTTAACCACATCATGTAGCGGGGCTTTCTTCTTTCCGTCCGGACGATTCAGCGGCAGTGTAAAGGTAAAAGTACTCCCTTTACCTGGAATGCTGGTGACACTGATATCGCCATGTAGCAGCCGTGCCATTTTCTTTGCAATACTCAGTCCCAG
>JAEXTR010000280.1 GCA_023406915.1 Bacteroidota bacterium | reverse complement strand
TTCATCCTCAAGAAACAACTTCAGATTAAACCGGAGCTTATCATCGTCATCAAGCAGAAGAATTTTATATGAATTGTCGTTGGCAGCCATAATACAATAGTTTGTTTCAGGATATTATCGGAGATTTCCGTATATGAGTTTAGTAATAATTTTTCGCGCGGTTTTATACAATTTTTGCCGACTTCGTGCAGCGAGGACGGCAGAATCTTACTGAAATTTCCATTTCATATCTTATTTTTCACTGACATATTTCAATAATTAAGCAGATAACCATGTCTTTTTATATCAGTTTTGTTACCGAGTACCCTCTGGCATCAGCTATCATTCAATTTGCCATTCTCGGAACACTCGGTGAATTTGCTGCCAAATGGATGGTGGCAAAAAAGCTTTACAATCCTTTCCCCCTGAAACTAATTCTTTGGAAGGGTGTGGTCTGGGGCATCCTTGCAATCTGTATAAAATACGCCTTTATTGGTTTTGAAGGATTCGTGACTTACCTTTCAGAAATGGGATATCTCCCACAAACGAATACTTTCACAAAGGCACTCTTCAAATCAGCTGCCATGAATCTTCAGTTTGGGCTGTTTCTGGTAATTTTCCACCGCATCCTTGATAATCTGGTAGTCAAAGAAAAGAACTGGGATAACCTTGATAAAGGTATGATGACTCTGCTTTGGTTCTGGATACCTGCACACACCATTACCTTTATGCTTCCACGTGAGTTCCAGATTGGTCTGGCTGCAGTCTGGTCAGTAGCACTAGGTATCATTCTTGGATTCTATAACAGAAAAAAGTAATCTGGTGCACCCAATCAGCGTAACAAAATCATCTTCCTGGTGAGCCGCACTGCATCACTGATGAGGGTATAAAAGTAAACTCCTGAAGGAAATCCTGAGGCATTCCATGAAACCGTGTGAGTACCGGCAGCCATCGTATTGTCAACAAGCTGAGCGATATCCCTTCCTAGAATATCTGAGACTGAAATCCTGACCCGGGAAGAGGCCGGAAGTGAAAAACGTATCGCAGTTGAAGGATTGAATGGATTTGGATAATTCTGTTCCAGGCTATACATCGATGGGGTAGAAATATCTTCCTCAATTCCTGTCAGAGGATCCGGGTATTTAATCACAAGGTTATCAAAAAAGAGTCTTCCAGTATACACTTGTCCATTGACTCTGCCACTGCCTAGTTTCACCCTGATCTCCTGAAAGGTGAGCGGATAATTCAAGACATACGTTGGGTTATATGCACTTAATCTGGTCATTGAGGTCGGAAGCGGTGAAAAGCTGGTTTGCGTCGCAAAAGCTGGAATCGTGAGCTTGAACCATTCCCCATTATCATCTGACAGGTTATAGTGAACAACGTGTTGCTGTCCGTCCCCCTTGAAATCAATAAAGACACTATCAGGAACACCAAACATAGTTGCGGATTTTGAGAGGATTAAATTGGCAGTCACCGAGTTCGAATACGTGAAGCGATAATCCACCTGAAGTGAGTAAGTGCCCTGTGTGTGTGCGGAATCCGATAAAGATATCTTTGTATTGATCGTATCAATGTTCTCTCCGCTGATACGCCAGCCGCTCAATGATTCAAATCCTTCGACCAAAGCGTATCCTTCACCGATTTCTATCCGCACCCGGGCGGTATCGGTAATAGTGTTATGACGAACAATCACAGACACATCGCCCGCTTTCTTGCCCCTGAAATTCCCGAGAGAGTCGATAGAAGCTCTGGAGGGATCAGATACCGACCATGTATATTCCCATGAGGGAAGCACACGCTGCACGCCATCCAGATCAAATGCCTTTACCGTGAACCTGACCAAACGCAGGGTATCTGAGATGATCTGCCGGGGAGCTATCTGTACCGATTCTATTCCTTTCACGATGATTCGTGCACTATCCCTGAATCCCTGGTAATCAACAATAACATAACCAGTATCACGTACCGCGCCTGCTGTAAATCGTCCCGTAGCTGTTATAGTGCCAATATTTTTACTGAGTGAGTACACAGCTTGTGCGGGGTTCACAGTGACCGGGAAATAGTTATCATCCCATCCCGTAAAACTGAACGAAAGTGTATCCCCCTTATACAGTCTTCCCTTATCAGGTGCCATCTGTATATGCTTGAGTACACCTGTTCTTGGGGCAGTCGTGATTGCAAGCAGGGCATTCGATACCGTACGTTCTGCATTATCAGATGGTTTGTTCATCACCATATTATGAAGTACCATGGTCGTGGAGCCGCCACCATCCAGATTCACTGCCTGCCATACACCTGCTGCAATCATAAAATCAGCAAGCTCAGTGAGGCTCATTCCCAGACTGTGTGCCTGCCTGCCATCAACGGTCACCAGAAACAGTTTTGAGCTATCCTGGGAAAACCCAACTGCCGTTCTTGGGTGACGGTCAGTGTGAAAAGTACCTGTCCCTCCCTCTTCCAAAAAACCAGTAATTCCGTAGTTCTGACCATTCTTTACAATTCTTGGATATCCGCCAATCAATTCTTTAACCCTGGGAAGACCGGCTGGTGTTAAAGTGGGTAAAACCCGAATAGTATCACCAGCGGCGCAGTTTGTATTCAGGAACGAAGATGAAGTACCGTGCCCCGAGAGAACAACTTTATCAGCCGGAATCCCCATATTCCCGGTACCTGATACCTTGTTTTCCACCACAAGCGTAACAGTATCATTGACACCCCAACCTGATATTGCACGGCAAAGTAACTCAGTACCAAATTGATTGGTTGTGGTGGAGCTACCAAAATATTTGTTAAACAGAATCAGATAATTATCATACCGGTCATTATTTACGGCAGTCAGTTCGTTGGTTGTACCATTCTTTGCTATAACCTTCCCCTTCAGGGCTATGGGAGCTATAAGCGGTTTATATGAAGGTGTCAGACCAAAGATAGAACGGGTATTCCAGGTAACGCTTCTGACAACTTCACCCGTAATTGCCTGTATATTAACTGGTATACCATAACTTCCATAAAAATCACCGTTTACCGCGCCTACAACTTCATGCCCGGTATAGCTTTTTCGCGCTGCCATAGAACTAGTACGTTCATACCCCTGCACCTTGTCTTTTGCTTTTACCGTTTCAATGAGCACCTGAGGATGTGTAAGATCAACAACCAGCATCTCAAGCGTCCATGGGATGGCAGGTACACGAACCTGATAGTACATCATTCCTGGACCAACACGTGTGGAGGAGAGTGTATCATATTTGACTTGTGCAGAGAGGGTCATAGAGATAAGCAAAAAGCAAATCACGAATAGGAGTGAGCGATTCATAAGTTATCCTTAAAATCAGGCAGAAAAAAGTTGGTTTTCATTTCAAAATTACCAAAAATTTATTTACAATAAACATCAAGTTTTTGTTACTTACTCCTAGTGTATGAAAAATACTGAAACAATTTCATATTTACCGACTGAAAAAGGCAGCTACCTGCTGCTTATGAAGCTTTCAGAAGAGCATAGCCTTCAGATACCGCACTTGAAGGATTATGTATTTGCGGAGGGGTATTACATATATATTGGCAGTGCACTCGGACCTGGCGGCATTCGGGCGAGAGTCGGACGCCATATCCGGAAAGAGAAGAAAATCCACTGGCATATTGATCACCTGACAACTGTAGCCGATTTGTATAGTACAGTCCTGATACTATCCCCTTCAAGATTAGAAACCTTACTTACTGTTTTCCTGATGAAAACAGACCTTACCCTTGTTCCCGGGTTTGGTTGCGGAGATTCTGAGGATTATACTCATCTTTTTTATTCCGGAAAGAAAAAAATTTTCGATCTTGCAGTAGGTTCTTTGACCAATTACTTACAATCCACATTTCCCACACAGATATGGAGGTTCGATGTCTGATTTCCTGTTACAACTTGAGCACATCCTTTCAGTAGTAGCTGATGGTATCTGGGGTTATCCCCTGATTATTCTTCTTTTTGGCACCCACGTCTTTCTTACTTTTCGGCTTAAGTTTATCCAGCGATATGTATTCAAAGGTATCAAGCTTTCATTTTCCCGTTCAAAGGAGGGAAGCGGTGACATCAGTCAGTTTGGCGCACTAACTACAGCGCTGGCAGCAACGATTGGTACAGGTAATATCGTAGGAGTTGCAACTGCAATTGCGATGGGAGGACC
>JAEXTR010000194.1 GCA_023406915.1 Bacteroidota bacterium | reverse complement strand
AAGGGTTAACCCTTTAATCTCTTCAACAATTTTTTCGATCTTTTCTGACATTTTATAACTCCTTAGTTAAAAATCTTTAGTTATCTGTTTATGCAGCGTCTTTTTTGGAAATCTGATCAATAACACTGACAAGATTCCGCAATACTGCATTAAGTGTTCCAACAATACCGGAAGCAGGTGCATTAACACTGCTGATGATACTTGCAATGATTTCAGGTTTGCCTGGCAGAGCTGCAATCTCTTTCAGCCTGCTGCCATCATAGAACTGACCTTCAATGCTGCAGCCAACCAGAGATAACTTTTGTGAAGCGTCAAAGTATTTCTGGATGATTTTAGCCGGAGCAATTGCGTCTTCTTTGGCAAAGATAAAACCATTCATCCCGACAAGAATTCCGTCCAGTTCGCTGAATTTACCTGATTGTTCGAGTGCTCTCTTGAAAAGAGTATTCTTTACAACAAGGTATTCTACGCCTTTTTCGCGAAATTCTCTGCGGAGTTTGCTGATATCTTCAACATTGATTCCGGAGTAGTTGGTTACATATACGGCGCTGCTTGAAGCGAGCAGTTCCGACACTTGATCGATAACTTCCTGTTTTTCTTGTTTCTTCATCGTATTCTCTTGGACAGTTAAGTGTAATGTAACCTTACGGTAGAAGCATTATTTGAATTAACTGAGTGCGTAAACTTTTTGTTAAACCGCAGCCACTTCGTCACGGTTCAAACGGAGACCGGGACTCATTGTGCTGGAAAGGTATAAACTCTTTACATACTGACCTTTAGCGCTGGAGGGCTTCAGACGCATAATCGTCTGGAGGAATGCGCGGCAGTTGTCAGCCAGCTGATTCTCATCAAATGAGAGTTTACCGAGTGAAGTATGAACAATACCGCCTTTATCAACGCGGAATTCTATCTTACCTGCCTTCACTTCTTTTACAGCTTTGGCGACATCGGGGGTAACAGTACCGGTTTTTGGGTTTGGCATAAGACCTTTAGGACCCAGGATTTTACCCAGTTTTCCCAGTTCTGCCATTGAGTCAGGGGTGGCAATAACCACATCCATGTCAACCCAGCCGGATTTAATTTTCTCTAAATATTCTTCAAAACCTGCATAGTCAGCGCCTGCATCCAGGGCATCCTGGGCTTTCGGTCCGCGGGTAATAACCAGAACCTTTACGGTTTTTCCGGTACCGTGCGGAAGAGTTACCGTGCCTCTGACCATCTGGTCAGCGTGGCGCGGATCAACGCCGAGGCGGATATCGCAGTCAAGCGACTCAACAAATTTTGCATTCGCATTCTTTTTCAGCCAGGCAATTGCCTCCTGAAGCGAATACTCTTTTTCCTGGTCAACTTTTTCAACTAGTGCTTTAAAACGCTTGGATTCTTTCATCGTATCAAACCGGTGTATTTAATGATTAGCCTTCTACTGTGATACCCATTGAACGGGCGGTGCCTGCGATCATGCTTGCAGCATGCTCAACGTCATTTGCGTTAAGATCAGGCATCTTTAACTTTGCAATCTCCTCAACCTGGGCTCTGGTAACCTTGGCAACCTTTGTACGGTTGGGTTCAGCTGATCCCTTTTCCACTTTCGCAGCTTTGGTAAGAAGTACCGCTGCAGGAGGGGTTTTGGTAATGAATGTAAAGGATTTATCAGAGTAAACAGTAATAACGACCGGAATAATCAGGCCATCCTTATCGGCAGTCCTTGCATTGAACTGTTTGCAAAATTCCATGATGTTTGCACCCTTTTGACCGAGTGCTGGACCGACCGGCGGTGAAGGATTAGCCTTCCCTGCAGGAATCTGTAACTTAATGTATCCGGTGATTTTCTTTGCCATTGCTGTACCTACAGATATAAATTATTTACTAAAATCTAATTCGGCCTGAGTAAAGTCCAATTCTACCGGGGTTTTTCTTCCGAATATGGATACCAGAACCTTTAGCTTCATTTTCTCTTCATTGACTTCCTCTACAACACCTGTAAAGTTGTTGAAAGGTCCGTCAATAATTTTTACTTGTTCACCAACACGATAGATGGTTTCAACGCGCTCGCTGTCCTCATCCTGCTTGATGCGCCCCATTATGCGCTTTACCTCGTCAGCCTGGATCGGATTCGGGTTATTCTTAGGCCCGAGAAATCCCATTACCGACTGGGTATTCACTATAAATTCTTTGACGTAATTGTCAAGGTCTGCATGGAGAAGGATGTAGCCAGGAAAGAAGTTCTTCGTCTTGCTTCTTTTCTTACCATCCTTGACTTCCAGGACCTTTTCCATCGGGACGAGGATTTCTGCAATCCTGTCAGTCAACCTTTGGTTTTCCTTCATTTCGGTCTCGATTACCGTTTTTACTTTGCTCTCGTGACCGGAGAAGGTTTTAACTACATACCACTTAAATTCCATCAGGAAACCTAAAAGATACCCTTGATAACAAAATTAATAGCCATATCAACCACCCATGATAGTGAGGCTACGATCAGGCAGGTCACAATCACAATGACGGTTGATTCTTTCAGTTCATCTTTCGTGGGCCAAGTAACTTTTTTCATTTCCTTGACCACATCGTTAAAAAAGTCTATAATTTTTTGTTTCATAACCGGAATATCCTAAAGTCTTGCACGGCAGGAGGGACTCGAACCCCCAACCTGCGGTTTTGGAGACCGCTGCTCTACCAATTGAGCCACTGCCGTGTAAGAAAACTTATTTTGTCTCTTTATGAGTTGTATGTTTCTTACACCAGGGGCAGTATTTTTTCTGTTCAATTCTGCCAGGATGCAGTCTTTTATTCTTAGTAGTCGAATAGTTTCTGCGTTTGCACTCTGTGCATTCCAATACTATGTTATCTCGCATCTCTATACCGTTTAATGAATTGGAGCTGACGACCGGGATTGAACCGGTGACCTCATCCTTACCAAGGATGTGCTCTACCAACTGAGCTACGTCAGCAAAAAGACAAAAAAATTGATAGCAACCACCCAGTAACTAAGTGATCGATATCAATTCTCAATGTAAGCTGCTTTGACTGGAGGTTGAGCGGGAGACGGGACTCGAACCCGCGACCAACAGCTTGGAAGGCTGTGACTCTACCAACTGAGTTACTCCCGCATCGTCGAGAGTCTAAGTAATAGACACTGAGCGCTTTACAGCAGCTTATATTTTGTGGGCGGCGAGGGATTCGAACCCCCAAAGGCGTCAGCCAACGGATTTACAGTCCGCCCCGGCTCTCCAACTCCGGCGTCCGCCCCACTATAAACCAGAAATTCTTTCGAATTACCGACTTGATTTTTTTACGAGCAAGAAAAATAGGACAAATTAGATTTAAATGCAACAAATTTGTGTGAAAAATATTTTCACACCCCTCATTTTTTGAATTTTCCCACTTTCTGTGCTTTTTTTCATACTGATTTCTACAAAGAAATCCTGAAAACCAACACACTTTATTCTCGTGTGCCTCTCAAAAAGCCGGTTCTACCTCCCCCGCCGCTATCTCTTCCACAACTCACGGTCGAGACTCCGGTACTGGATAGCCTCACTGATATGTTGCGGCTGTATCTCTTCACACCCTTCCAAATCGGCGATGGTTCGGGAAACTTTAAGAATTCTGTCATACGCCCGCGCCGATAAGCCGAGCCGTGTCATCGCCATCCTGAGCAGTTCTGCACCGTGCTGATCCGGCGTACAATAAGCCCTCACCTCCTTCGTACCCATCGAAGCATTATTGAAAATGTGCGGAAGCCCGGCAAACCGCTGGTGCTGCCGTTCCCGTGCCCGCATCACTCTCTCCCTGATATGCTCTGACCGCTCACCCGTTGCTGAAGAGGATAGCTCCTTATACTTAACCGCAGGGACTTCAATATGGATATCAATCCTGTCCAGCAGCGGACCGGATATCTTCGCCATGTATTTCTGCACTATCTGCTCAGTACAAGTACACTTATTTGAAGGGTCTGTGTAAAATCCACACGGACAGGGGTTCATCGCGGCTGCAAGCATAAAATTTGCCGGAAATGTAATAGTCATCTTGGAGCGGCTGACGGTCACGATATTATCTTCCAGCGGCTGCCTCATTACTTCGAGGGCATTTTTCTTAAATTCTGGCAGCTCATCCAGGAAAAGAACCCCGTGATGTGCATACGATACTTCCCCGGGACGCGGGTAACTCCCACCCCCAACAAGAGCTGCATCGGAAACAGTGTGGTGTGGACTCCTGAACGGACGTTCCGTCACTAATGCCTTCCCTGATTTCAAAATCCCTGCGATGGAGTGGATTTTCGTCGTTTCCAGCGCCTCATCAAAAGTCAGTGGCGGCAGGATGGAAGGGATCCGCTTGGCAAGCATCGTCTTCCCACTTCCGGGAGGTCCGATCATGATGATATTGTGTCCCCCGGCAGCTGCTACCTCAAGAGCCCGCTTTACGTTCTCCTGACCCCGGACATCTGCAAAATCCAGCTGATACAAGTTCACACTGTTGAAAACTTCTTCCCGGTTGCTGTAAAGTGGGGTAAAACTGCCCGGTTCATTGAAAAAACGTACCACCTCGGTCAAAGAATCGAGCGCAAATACCTGTATTCCATCCACAATAGAGGCTTCTATTCCGGATTCAGCCGGGACGATGAGTATCTCTTTCCCAAATTTCTTCATCTCAACCGCAATCGGCAGTGCCCCTTTCACAGGTCTTAGTTTCCCGTCCAATGCCAGTTCACCCAGCAAGACAGTGTTCTCAAACTGATCAGGGTTGATAATTCCCTCCGCAGCCAGGATGCCAATCGCAATCGGAAGATCGAAGGCACTCCCCTCCTTTTTCACATCTGCCGGTGCCAGATTGACGGTGATTTTCCTCGGTTCATACTTGAAATCAGAGTTTTTAATGGCAGAAATCACCCGCTCCCGGCTCTCTTTGAC
>JAEXTR010000373.1 GCA_023406915.1 Bacteroidota bacterium | reverse complement strand
TTGGAAGACACTCCGGATCCTGTTGAATCACTCCTGCCAAGATCGCCGGTTGTAACCATCATGGGTCACGTTGATCATGGAAAGACCTCACTGCTGGATTACGTCCGCAGTGCAAATGTAGTAGCTGGTGAAGCTGGCGGTATTACCCAGCATATCGGCGCCTACAAGGTGTTGGTCAATGGTGAAAAGTACATCACCTTCCTAGATACACCAGGTCATGCTGCGTTTACCGCAATGCGTGCCCGCGGTGCCCAGGTTACCGATATCGTGGTGCTGATAGTGGCAGCAGATGATGCAGTTATGCCACAGACCCGTGAGGCAATCAGTCACGCACAGGCAGCCAATGTACCAATGATCATTGCAATCAATAAAATTGACAAACCGGAAGCAAACACAGAGCGGATCAGACAGCAGTTGGGTGATATGAACATCCTGGTTGAAGACTGGGGTGGTAAGTATCAGGTTGCAGAGATTTCTGCGAAAAAAGGACTGAATGTTGATGTTCTCCTTGAAAAAATCCTTCTTGAAGCAGAAATGCTGGAGCTGAAGGCGAACCCCAACAGAGCTGCCCGGGGTGTTGTTATTGAATCTGAACTGGATAAAGGGAGAGGTGTTACCTCAACCGTACTGGTACAGAAGGGCACCCTGAAGATAGGTGATCCGTTTGTGGCAGGTATCTATCATGGCCGTGTCCGTGCTATGTATGATGAGCGGAACAGAAGAATTGAAATAGCCCCACCTTCCACACCGGTATTGATTTCTGGTTTTGAAGGCGCTCCGCAGGCAGGTGATCTGTTCATCGTTGTTGAATCTGAGCGTGCAGCAAGAGAAATTGCCCTGAAGCGTCAGCAACTGAAGCGCGAGCAGGATAACAAGCAGATTCATCATATCACGCTGGATGAAATTTCCCGTCAGATCAGCACTGGCGGCGTAAAGAACCTGCCGATCATCGTAAAAGGTGACGTGGATGGTTCTGTTGAGGCGCTGGCAGATTCCCTGATGAAACTCTCCACTGAAGAAGTCCGCGTAACGGTTATTCACCGTGGCGTTGGTGCGATCAGTGAAGGTGACGTACTGCTTGCAGATGCTTCCCAGGCGATCATTATCGGTTTCCATGTACGACCGAACATCAACGCCAGAAAGCTTGCGGAAACCCAGAAGGTTGATATCAGGCTGTATAACGTTATTTATAATGCGATCAATGAAGTTAAGTCAGCCCTCGAGGGTATGCTTTCACCGATTATATCCGAAGAAGTTACCGCAACGGTTGAAGTCCGCGACACCTTTAAGGTTCCGAAAGTCGGTATGGTTGCCGGCTGTTATGTTACCGATGGCAAGATATTCAGGAACAATAAGGTACGGATCATCCGTGATGGAATCGTAGTGTATGAAGGTGAAATATCCTCGCTGAAGCGCATCAAGGATGATGTCCGCGAAGTTGACGCCGGTTACGAGTGCGGTATCGGAATTCATAATTTCAATGATGTAAAGGTTGGCGATATCATCGAAGCCTTCAGAATCATTGAGACGAAGAAAAAACTGAGCAATTGAGAGGAAACCGGGAGGCAGGATGGCATACAGGGTTCAGAAAGTAGAGCAACTGATAAAGGATGAGGTGAGCCTTATCCTGCTGGAAAAAATGCGGGATTCCCTGAATGGCATGGTTACCGTAACCACCGTCAAGTTGTCACCCGACCTGAAACAGGCTAAGATTTACGTTTCCGTGCTGGAAGCAGACCGGAGAAAAGCCGTCATGGACAAGCTGGCCGAAACCTTGGGAATGATCCGTTCCACGCTTGCGTCACGGATCAGACTCCGTTTTGTGCCCGAGCTGAAATTTTTTCTGGATGACACAGCGGATTACGTTGATCACTTAGAGCAGTTATTCAAACAGATACGTGAGAATGATAACAAAGACGAACAAGCCGGCTGAACCTGTTGATTTTGATGCCGGTGTTTCGGTCCTGATAGATAAACCTCTGTACTGGTCTTCTTTCAAGGTGATTCACGAACTCAGAAAAGCTGCACGGGTTAAAAAGGCCGGTCATGCTGGCACACTTGACCCAAGGGCAACCGGTCTGCTTATTGTCTGCACCGGAAAATCCACCAAGCAGCTCTCTCAGTTTATGGATTTGAGTAAAACCTACACCGGAACCTTCACCCTCGGAAAAATCACCCCCTCAATGGATTCCGAGACCGAGGTAAGTGAAGAACGGGATTACACTTTTGTTACCCCCCAGATGCTAAACGATGCCCGTGACAAGTTTCTTGGTGTCATACACCAGGTTCCGCCGATGTACTCAGCTGTGAGTATTGGCGGCAAGAAACTGTATCACCTTGCAAGGAAGGGGCGGGAAGTACATCGTGAGCCACGCGAGGTTACCATCCACTCCTTTGAAATAACCAGAGTAGCCCTTCCCGAAGTAGATTTTGCCATCACCTGTTCCAAGGGTACCTATATCAGGGTAATTGCTGCAGATTTTGGTGCAATCCTTGGGTGTGGCGGGTATCTGACTTCTCTCCGCAGGACGGCAATTGGCGATTTACAGGTTGCTGACGCCTTTACCATGGACGAGTTCCGAAGCCTTACCGCGGGACTCAGATCACTTTAAAAATTCGTAAAAAAGCAGTATATTAATAAATTGTGGTAAAAATAGTTTCCGGAATGAACGTAATAACAGACATACACCAGATCAGTAAGGAAACAAATTCCGTTGTTACTATAGGTACTTTTGATGGAGTGCACACCGGACACAGAAAGATTCTGGAGACGGTTGCAGAGCGTTCCCGTGTGCTGGGTGCAAGAAGTGTTCTGATTACCTTTAATCCCCATCCCAGAATGGTAATTACTGCGGGTCATCCGGTACCAATGCTCACCACGATGGATGAAAAGATCGCCATCCTGAAAGAGTTCGGGCTGGATATTTTATATTTTATTCCGTTCACCTGGGAATTTGCCGCACTGACAGCCGAGCAGTTTATCAAGGAGTATCTGATTGACCGTATAGGTGTCAGGGAGGTGATTGTGGGATATGATCACCGTTTCGGTAAGGGCAGGGATGGTGATGAAAAGAAACTCAGGGAGCTTGGCTCCAGTTATGGATTTGGCACTGATATTATCCCTGCAGTATCGATTGATGGTACGCTGGTCAACAGCACAGCGATCAGAAAGCAGATTGAAAAGGGAGCTGTGGAAACAGCAAGCAAAATGCTGGGAAGGTTTTACTCGTTTACGGGTATTGTTCATTCCGGTTCACAGCGAGGCAGGCAGCTTGGATTCCCTACTGCAAATATCACCGTTGAGTGCCGTGAAAAACTGCTTCCGGCAAATGGAGTGTATGCTATTCGTGCAGAGATTAACGGAGAGGCACTCACCGGAGTAATGAACATTGGTTACCGCCCCACTTTCAATGATGTGCAGGAGCGGGTAATTGAGGTTCATCTGTTCGGATTTGAAAAAGACATTTATAATGCCACAATTACAGTTGCCACGGTGGCACGCATCCGCGCTGAAAAGCGGTTCAATAGCAAGGAAGAGCTTATTGCGCAGATTCAGCAAGATGTAGAAACGGCAAAGGCAATTTTAAAGTAATGTTTCCCGGTAGGTTCTGGGATTCTATTGTACAACAAATAACAGGAAAAACAATGACTAAAGAAGAAAAACTCGAGATCATCAAGAAGTTTGGCAAGGATGAGCAGGATTCAGGCAAAAGTGAAGTGCAGATCGCTCTCATCACAAAGAGGATCAATGACCTCACCGCCCACTTCGAAGCCCACAAAAAGGACCACCATTCCCGTCGCGGTTTGATGATGCTCGTTGGTAAGAGAAGAAAATTGCTGGATTATCTGATCTCAGTAGATATCAACAGATACCGCGCAATAATTAAAGAACTGAATATCAGAAAGTAACAAACAATGGTTTATACGAAAGAAATTGAAATCAGCGGAAAAAAACTGATTCTTGAGACGGGCAGATTTGCCCGTCAGGCTCACGGTTCCGTAATGGTCACCTACGGTGAAACGATGGTGCTGGTAACGGTAGTTGCAGCCGAACAGATGAGAGAAGATGTTGACTTTTTTCCGCTCCAGGTGGAGTACCGCGAAAAGTTATCAGCAGCCGGAAAGATTCCGGGGGGATTTATCAAGAGAGAAGGCAGACCTTCTGAAAAGGAAATCCTCAGTGCGCGGTTAATTGACAGACCTATCCGTCCACTTTTCCCTGAGACCTTCAGATATGAAACTCAGGTTGTAGCTACTGTTTTCTCCTATGACAGGGAAAACGAAGCAGACGTACTTGGTGCGATCGGTGCATCAGCTGCCCTTACCGTTTCGGATATACCTTTTGAGGGTCCCGTTGCGGAAGTACGCATTGGCCGTGTAAACGGTGAGTTCATCGTAAATCCCACTATCAGTGAAGTTGAACAGAGTGATATCGAACTGGTAGTAGCCGGAACGGCTGACTCCATCATGATGGTGGAAGGTGAAGCAAAGGAAGTTGCAGAAGAAGAACTCCTGGCTGCACTGAAGGTTGCGCAGGAAGCAATCAAGCAGATCGTGGATATGCAGTTACAGCTTGCTGCTGAATGCGGCAAGGCGAAACGTGCTATTCCGGTTGCAGAGCTTGATGCCGCACTGGTAGCAGATGTGAATGCACTTGCTTCAGACAAGATGAAGGCGATTGTATCCTCAGTACTGAGCAAGGATGACCGCAGATTGCAGAACAAGGAACTGACAGAGTCCGTACAAACAGCTCTGGCAGAAAAGTATCCTGAAAGTGCGAAGGTTATCGGCAACATTCTGCATGATATGGAAAAAGATATGATGCGTGAAAGGATTCTTACCGAGGGTATCCGCCTGGATGGCAGAAACACCAAACAGGTAAGACCGATCACAATCGATCTGGATGTGTTACCAAGAGTACACGGTTCCGCATTGTTTACCCGTGGTGAAACCCAAAGTTTAACCACGATCACACTAGGAACTGCAAATGACGAGCAGATTATCGATGGTCTGATGGAAGAAGCATCAAAGCGCTTCCTGCTGCACTACAACTTCCCTCCGTTCAGCGTGGGTGAGGTTGGCAGAATGACCGGTGTTGGAAGACGCGAAATCGGACATGGTAATCTGGCAGAGCGTTCACTGAAAGGTATTTTACCTTCCGATACAGATTTCCCTTATGTGATCAGAATTATCAGTGATATTCTGGAATCAAACGGTTCCTCCTCAATGGCTACGGTATGTGCAGGCTCCCTGGCGCTGATGTCGGGCGGCGTGCCGTTCAAGAAGCATGTTGCCGGTATTGCCATGGGTCTTATCAAGGAAGGTGACCGTTATGCTGTGCTGACTGACATCCTCGGCAACGAGGATCATCTTGGTGATATGGATTTCAAGGTGGCAGGAACCGCAGATGGTATCACTGGTTTCCAGATGGATATCAAGATCAAGGGCGTTTCATTTGAAATTATGGAAAAAGCCCTCGAACAGGCACGTGATGGCAGAATGCATATCCTGGGAATCATGTACCAGGCAATCAATGCACCATCTCAGCAGATATCCAGATATGCACCAAGACTCCTCACCCTTCAGATTCCAACTGATTCAATCGGCATGCTGATTGGACCTGGCGGAAAGACAGTACAGAAGATTCAGAAAGATTTCGGAGTAGAAATCTCTATTGAAGATTCTGGAGTGGTCAGCATCGCATCCACGAATCTGGATGGTGCAGAAGAGTGCAAACTGCATATTTCAAGAATGATGGCGACCCCTGAAGTGGGCGCAACTTATGAAGGACCTGTAGTAAAATTGCTCGATTTTGGTGCTGTAGTGGAGATTCTTCCCGGTAAAACCGGCTTACTCCATATCTCTGAAATCGATCATAAGCGTGTGGACAAAGTTACCGATTATCTCAAAGAAGGCGACGTAGTACAAGTTAAGTTGCTGAAAGTTGAGAATGGTAAGATGTCCCTGAGCCGCAGGGCACTGATTAAGCGTGAGGATGGGCAGGAAGAAGATACTTCCCGTCGTCCAAGCCAAAACAGAAGAAAATAATTCTCCCGGGCTGTAGCATTTCCCGTGTTGTGCGGGAACCCGAACAAAGGACTGACTGCAAAGACCGGATGTCATCATCCAGAGTGATGGAAAGCAGCGAGTCCCCGGCAAACAGTTTTTAGGAATAGTACAGGATTTACTACAGCCCCGGTTCATTTATCAATGACGCTTCCTGCCATGCAGCAGGGGGCAGAAAGCCGAACAAATGAAGGGCAGAGTTACGGACGTGATAATTTTTCACACCGCATTGCTGCAAGGATTTTTGAATGTACTAATTGCTTTGCTCAGTAAGCCAGCGCCAAGCTGTGCCGTTCCGCAGAGCTGCGTTCCAGCGGGGTTATTATTGAACCTGACCTCTGCAACGCATCAGCACGAGACTTTCGTGAAAGAGATTCGAAACCGTACCCGCCCCTTGTTCGATGTATATATGAGTTATGCTGAAAGAAATAATAATCAACTCGTCTGCATCCCAGACAAGGGTAGCCATCACAGAAGATGGGAACCTGGTCGACTTCTTTGTAGACTATCCTGAAAACCGCCGTACCGTCGGCGATATTTATCTTGGTCAGGTTGCCAGGGTCCTCCCTGGCATCAAGGCTGCCTTTATTGACATCGGGCTGAAGCACGATGCCTTCCTGCACTTTTCCGATATCGGAGACAGAACAAAAGACCTTCAAAACATGCTCGATTCCGATGACGATGATCAGGATGAGTATGATTCATCTGATGAGAGTGCCCCATCACGTTTTGCTCCAAGAACCATCAACGGTGTTCCGGTTCTCACGAAGGGTGAGCATATACTTGTTCAGATTACGAAGGAACCCGTCAGCAATAAAGGGGTACGTGTAACTTCTTCCATCTCAATCCCCGGCAGATTTTGCGTTCTGCTTCCGATGGATAACAAGATAGGTATATCGAAAAAGGTAACCGATTTTAAGGAGCGGAAGCGTCTCCGTTCAATCGCCCGAAGCATCCTTCCAAAGAACTGTGGTCTTATCATCAGAACGGTTGCAAAGAATCAGCCGGAGGATGCGATCATGGAAGATTTGAAGATGCTAAGAAAAACCTGGGAGCAGATTGAAGCATCAGCGAAATCAGAGACACCACCGAAGCTGGTGTATCAGGATGTGAGCACTACCTCGAGTGTTATCCGTGACCTTTTTACACCTGATATATCCAAAGTGTATATCGATTCCAAAAAGCTCCACAAAGAGATAAGAGATTACGTGGGCTCTCTCCACTCCGACCTTGCCAACAAAATCGAGCTGTACAAGAGAAATGAACCTATTTTCGACGGGTTCAACATTGAACAGCAGATCCGTGAGCTGTTCGGCAGGAAGGTGTTCCTGAAGAGTGGTGGATACCTGATTATAGAGCATACTGAAGCCATGGTGGTTATCGATGTGAACAGCGGGAAATACGCTGCCAGCAAGGATCAGGAATTAAATTCACTCAGAACAGATCTTGAGGCTTCCAGAGAAATTGCGCGCCAGTTACGCCTCAGGGATATTGGCGGACTGATCGTTATAGATTTTATTGATCTTGAAGACGACCGGAACCGTAGAAAAGTATTTGATGAGCTCCGGAGAGAATTCAGAAAAGACCGTGCGAAAGTCTCTCTCTTGCCGATGTCTGACTTCGGGCTGATTGAGATTACACGCCAGAGGATCAGGCAGAACATACTTCAGGCAATGAAGGAAGTCTGTCCGCAGTGTATGGGAACCGGAAGCATAACAAAGAACTCCCATGTAATTTATAACATCGAAGACTGGATCAAGAAAGCCAGGCAGATGAATATGGGCAAATCACTGACCCTGAAGTGTCATCCTTATATCGGATGGCAGTTGAAGAAGGGGTTCCCTTCTGATCTGACCAAAATGCAGTGGAGAAATAAAGTTCGCATCAATCTGATTCAGGATGAAACAACCGGTATAGAGCAATTTAAGTTCTTCCGCAATGGCGGAAAAGATGATATTACCGAAGAGGTATTATCCGGTGGTGAGTGAGGGATTTTGATCCCGAATGCTTACTTTTGATGAAACAATTATAAAATTGGAGTGCAGTGTATGAAGATCTTTATCGATACCGCAAACATAGATGAAATTAGAGAAGCGGCAGCAATGGGGCTGCTGGATGGTGTCACAACAAACCCGAGTCTCGTGGCGAAGGAAGGAAAGGATTTCAGGGCTCTGCTTGATGAAATACTCCAGATCGTTGACGGACCCGTCAGTGCTGAAGTGATTGCAACAGATTACGAAGGCATTGTAAAGGAGGGAAGGGAGCTGGCTGCAATTCATAAGAATATTGTAGTGAAAGTGCCCCTGATTCCTGAGGGAATAAAAGCTGTTAACACCTTCAGTAAAGAGGGGATCAAAACCAATGTTACCCTTTGTTTCTCCCCCTCGCAGGCGCTTCTCGCAGCCAAAGCAGGTGCAACCTACATCAGTCCGTTCGTTGGCAGACTTGACGATATCAGTCATGACGGCATGGAACTGATCGAACAGATTATTCAGATTTATGATAATTATGGTTTTAAAACCGAGGTGCTTGTGGCAAGCGTACGGCATCCACTGCATTTTGTTCAGGCTGCCCTCATGGGTGCAGACGTTGCAACCATTCCGTTCTCCGTTATTCAGAAATTGTTCAATCACCCATTAACCGGGTCAGGTATTCAGGCATTTTTAAACGACTGGAAAAAGATGCAGGGATAATCGCTGCAACTGGTCGTTATTTCTCACACTGTCAAAGGATATTCTCGTGAAAAAGACAACATTATACTCCATACACTCCCAGTTGCAAGGCAAACTGGTTGAGTTTGCAGGCTATATGATGCCTGTGCAATATTCATCAATAATTGCTGAACATAAAGCAGTCCGCACCTCTGCTGGTGTGTTTGATGTCAGCCACATGGGTGAGGTGTTCGTAAAGGGACCTGGCGCGCTTGATTTTGTTCAGCACATCACTGTCAACGATGCATCAAAACTGAGTCCTGGCAGAGTGCAGTACTCAGCGATGCTGTATGAGGATGGCGGTATTGTAGATGATCTGCTGGTATACAGGATTGCAGAGGAAGAGTTTCTGCTGGTTATTAATGCATCCAACATTGATAAGGATTTTGCCTGGATGCAGAAGCAGAATCACTTTGATGCAGTATTGGATAATCGCAGTGATGCTTACTCACTGATCGCAGTTCAGGGTCCTGTATCAAGAACCGTTGTTGAGAGTGTTTTCGGTAAAGAATTCCCGATGGAATACTACCATTTTGAAGTTATCACCTATGAAGACCGGGAAATTATCGTGAGCCGCACAGGTTATACTGGTGAACTGGGTTACGAAATATACTTCACCGGAGATGAAGCATTTGCATCAAGTCTCTGGAATAAGATTTTCGAAGCAGGCAAAGAGTTCGGGATACTGCCGGCAGGTCTGGGGTGCAGGGATTCACTGCGTCTGGAGATGGGGTACTGTTTGTATGGAAATGATATAGATCAGACAACGAATCCACTAGAAGCTGGTTTAGGCTGGATTACAAAGTTAAAGAAAGACTCCTTCATCGGTAAAGAGGCTCTGTTGAAAGTGAAAGAAGCAGGCCTGACACGGAAACTGGTTCCATTGCTTGTTGAAGAAAAAGCCTTTCCACGCCATGGATATGATGTGGTGATGGGTGAGGAAAAGATCGGACATCTGACCAGCGGCACCGTAAGCCCAATACTTGAAAAAGGGATCGCCCTTGCCTATGTGGCAACCCAGTATGCTGCAGAGGGTACCGAAGTCAGTTTCCTTGTGCGCGGTAAAGCTGTACCTGCGAAGGTTGTAAAGCTTCCGTTTGTTTCAAAGCAATAATCAGTATATACAGATAGTTTCTCAATGATTATAAACACCATTTTATCGCCGGCGCAGGCTGATGAGCTCTCTTTTTCGGGGAAGCAGTCAGTGGTTATTGATGTGCTGCGGGCAACCACAACCATCATTACAGCATTTATCAATGGCATCAAGCAGGTAACACCTGTTGCATCCATAGCTGCAAATTCAGCCAGAGCCGGCGGTATGATACTGAAAGGGGGGGAGCGGAATATGAAGCGTATCGATGGCTTCGATCTGGGTAACTCCCCGCTTGAATATGAGCGTGAAATAGTGGAGGGGAAGTCCCTGATTTTTCAGAGTACGAACGGCAGTAAGGCGATGGTAAAGGCAAAATTTTCCACGCGTATCCTGCTGTGTTCGTTTTTGAACATCGATGCCGTAGCAAAAGAGCTACTCTCCTCCAATGAGGATGTTGATGTTGTGTGTTCCGGCAATAATGGCGGATTCAGTTTAGAAGATTCAGTATGTGCAGGCAGGCTGATAGCCGAAATTGCTGCCCAGCAGAAAGATATTATTGTCAGTGATTCTTCACTTGCTGCCCTTGCATTGCACCGCGCGTTCGGAACCGATACAAACCGATTGCTTAATGAGTGTGAACATGGCAGATTACTGAAAGAAAACGGATTTGGCGACGATCTGATATACTGTGCCCGTTTGAATACGACAGACATCATCCCCGTGGTAAAATCCGGAACCGTAACGCTCCTGCATCAGGAATCAGTGGAAAGACTCTGATCCGGGATGCAGAATAAGAGTAAAAATACTTCAAAGAATGGGAAGGACTCATTTGTAACGCCTGAGCAGAAACAAAAGATACTAGGTATCGTGCTGTTTCTGGTTTCAGTTGTTCTGTTTTTGAGCATCATCTCTTATTCAACAACTGACAATGGTAAAGGATTACGTGATTCCTTCACCAACTGGCTTGGTATTACGGGACACTTTATCGGTTATGTATTTGTTTACCTTACCATTGGGTACTTTTCGTTGATATTCGCCTTCCTCACGGGCTATCTTGGATACTCGTTTTTTAATCCGGATAACCGCCGCAGGATTCTTTTCAAAGCTAACCTCTTTCTGATCCTCGCAATTCTAATTGCAACGCTTGTTGGTGCATTCGATCTGATCCTGTATACAGAAGAAGCTGGTAGACAGTTTCGTCTCTTTTCCGGACAGATTGGAATTCTTCTCTCAGACTTGCTGAAGGGCGTTGTTGGGAATACCGGCAGCGTACTGATTTTGTTTGCAAGCATCGTTGTAGTACTGATCATTACTATAGACCTGAAAGTAGAAAAATGGGTTGAGTTTGCTGAACGACTGATAGCCCGTTTCCGTGACTGGCGTGCTGAAAGAAAGGCTCAGAAGGCTGAGGAGAAGGCAAAGAACTCTTTGCTGGCTACACGCACTGAAACGATCAGACCGACCAGAAAGACAAATGGCAAAAAAGACGCAGAGGGATCCCTGCCAGTTGATGAAGATAGTTCTGAACCAATTGCTCCGGTCGTCAACCCTGCCGAAGAGACACGCATCAGGGTAGTAGACCTTGGAATCAAGCCTGAAGCGAAACCAGTAAAACAGAAGCCGGTAAAAATTGAAGTAAGGAAAGATGCAGGCGGGAATACCCTGCCGGCACCTGAAGAAGAAGAAATTATACCAGATGAACTGCCTGATCCAGATGTTGAGGACAGAGAGACAGAGGCTGAACTTCCTAATCCCTGGGAGATAACCCTTAAGCATTATAAAAAACCCGATGCAAATAATGTTGCACTTGAGGTAAATCCAGACAACACCATACAGGTGGATGACGAAGAGCTGCGCCGCACCGCAAAGTCACTGATTGAAAAATTACGCCTTTTCGATATTGAGATCAAGGATATTGAGGTGATTCCCGGACCGGTTGTTACACTGTTCGAGATTAAACCCGCACCAAGTGTAAAAATCAGCAAGATTGTATCCCTCGAGAATGATATAGCCCTGGCTCTTGCAGCGCATGGCATCCGTATTATAGCGCCGATTCCGGGGAAGAGTGCCATTGGTGTAGAGATACCTAATGAGCGCCGTCAGATGGTGCTTGCCCGTGATGTTCTGGAAGGACTTGATTTCGGTAAATATGAGCTGCCAGTTGCATTAGGAAAAACAATCAACGGCAAGGTTCATATTGAAGATCTGGCAAAAATGCCACATTTATTGATTGCGGGTGCAACCGGTGCTGGTAAGAGTGTTGGTATTAATATGATCATTGCCAGTCTTCTTTTTGCCAAGAAGACTGACGAAGTTAAGTTCGTGATGGTTGATCCCAAGAAGATTGAGTTATCCCTGTATAAGGACCTGAAGTATCACTTCCTGGCAGCAAGTCCTGATCTTGAGGAGAATATCGTTACCGATGCAATGAATGCAGTGCTGTTGCTGAAGTCTGTAGAAATAGAGATGGATAACCGCTACAATATGCTGGCAAAGGCAGGTGTGCGGCACATCGTTGATTACAACAAGAAAGTAAAAGATCCATCGGTAAAACTGAGGGAAACTGATGAGATCAAGCATCATTATCTGCCATATATCGTGGTGATTATTGATGAGCTGGCTGACCTGATGATGACTTCGGGCAAAGAGGTTGAAGCACCAATTTCAAGACTTGCCCAGCTTGCACGCGCTGTGGGTATTCATCTGATATTGGCAACGCAGCGTCCATCAGTGAATGTAATTACCGGAGTTATTAAGGCGAACTTCAGTGCGCGTATTGCGTATCAGGTCGCAACAAAGATTGATTCCAGAACGATCCTGGATATCAATGGTGCGGATCAGTTGCTCGGAAGAGGTGATATGCTGTTCCACCCGACGGGAATGCCCAAACCGATAAGGCTGCAAAATGCCTTTATTTCGACCGATGAGGTTGAAAGAATTATTAGTTTTATAGCGAAGCAGGAAGGGTATCCGAAACCTTATCCACTCCCATCCGTCTCAGAGAAGAAAGCCGGCGGTGCCAAAGAGTTTATTGAAGACCGCGATCCGATGTTTGAAGAAGCTGCACGGGTTATAGTGCGTACGCAGCAAGGTTCAGTATCCCTACTTCAGCGCAGGTTAAAACTTGGCTACTCCCGGGCTGCCCGAATCGTTGACCAGCTTGAAGAAGCCGGTATTGTGGGTCCGAATGATGGCAGCAAGGCACGCCAGGTGATCGTTGAGAACGAAGAACAACTTGAAACAATTTTCCGGTCGTTGATGTGAGGACAGTGATTTCTTTTCTGGTTGTATTGATGATTGCATTTTCAGGTACCATAAGCGCTCAGAGCGTGATGGATGGAGTGCAAAAAAAGTTTGATAGGGCAAAAGATGTCCGTGTTGATTTTGTACAGACGGCAAATGGAAAATCTGTATCGGGGAAGTTTTACTACAAGACACCCCGTAAGCAGCGCATTGAGCTGAGCGGTTTACTGATTGTTACTGACGGAGCTACAAGCTGGAATTATAATCAGTCTCAGAAGAGAGTAGTAGTCAGTAAGTTTAATGATGCAGACCCGAATTTTCTTGCCATCACAGATATAGTCAACACATACCCCCCACTCTGCACTGTGACCGAATCCGGCAGAAACATAACCTTTGTTCCGAAACCGGGGACAAAACTGAATTTCAGAAAAGCTGAAATGAAAGTGCAGACCGACAATACTATTGAGCAGCTCCAGATCACTGATATGAATAATCAGCTGATCACGATCCGTTTCAGCGGTTACCAGTTTGATTCAAACCTGACGGATGCGATCTTCACATTCAAGCCCTCCGAAGGAATGAAAGTCATTGACCTCAGATAAAAAAACGTTCTCAACCAGGGATCTGCTAGTGTATGGCATCTCTGTGCTGGTTGCCGGATTGTTTTTATATCTGGCTTTTTCGGGTATCGACACTGATGATTTTATCAGACAAATCACGCACGTGTCGGTTCCCTGGCTGCTGGTCTTCAGTTTCCTGCTTTTTTTCTCCCATTGGGCAAGGGCATACCGATGGAAGGTGATCCTGGGTGAGCTGGGTAAGGATGTTCCCACGCTCAATCTTTTCGGTGCCGTTGTAATCGGATACGGACTTAATAATGTTATCTCCCGTCTGGGCGAGGTAGCGCGCGCAGTTTCGGTGGCAAAAACAGATAACGTTTCAGCATCTTCTGTAATTGGAACCGTAGTTGTTGAGCGTTCTATTGATATACTTTTGTTTGCCCTGGCAGTACTGATCAGTGCGGTACTTTACGGAAGCACAATCTTTGACAAGTTCCCCTGGCTGATGCCAACCATAATTATCGGGTTTGTATTCTTTCTGATTCTCCTGTTAGTCTTTATTCTCACGATCAGAATGAAGGAGCGGTTCACCCGGATACTGGTGAAAGTGATAAGTATAGCTGCACCAGTGTTTGCAATAAAGGTCGGACATCTTTTTGAAAGGATCATTGAAGGGTTTGGCAGCCTGAAAGGGGCTAAGAATTACACAAAGGTACTGCTGAGCAGTGCTGTAATAATGCTGACATACGCTGCCGGCAGTTACATCTGTTTCTATGTGATGCGGTTTGATGAGATTCCAGCATATGAGTCAGTAATAACATTTGGTACTGCGTGGATTCTATTAAGTATCAGTTCCATCAGTATGATGATCCCAACACCCGGTGGAATAGGAGCTTATCACGCAATCACCAAATCAGTTCTTGTGCTGTTATTCGGATTTCAGGGAAGTCATGCCATTGCCTATGCTACCCTGAACCATGGTGTGTCATATATACTTCATATTTTGGTGACTATTGGATTCTTTATCTATTTCAGAAACCGTTACGAAGGTTTCAGGGTTTCTTCTTTATTAACACTTAAAACCGGAAGAGAGCAGGTATGAAAAAACAGTTGATACTGCTGCTTCTCCTGACAGTTCCTGTGTTCGCACAGTGGGAACTGAGGGGAAGTATGGGACTGAATATGGTAAATATGCCGGATCTACGGGATTATCTGAACGGAAACTTTTCAGCCGGTGGCAGCCTGCAAAATGATTTCAATTCAAAGATCGAGTTTGGGATTGAAGCTGGGAACATGGTTTCTGCTACGTACCAGACCGGTGCTGAGGCAACAGTTCAGATCAGCAGTTACACATCCTCCCTCGGTGGTAGTCAGTATGAGTTTAACTACCAGTCATATTCCTTGTCTTCCATGCATTATTATGTAATCCAGGGCAAAGGATATCGGTTTAAGTTTGGCGGTGGTGCAGGTCCGCGCTTCTTCACTTCATCTGAGAAGATTTATACCAATCAACCCGTAAACAGAACATCATTCGGTGCCGGTGTAGTAGCTAAGCTTGACGCATCAACTGCAATCAGCAATGACGTGTATGCGTATATCGCGTTTGATCTGCGCTATGATTACAATGGTGAACCCGAAGGTGATGGGAAAAAGATTATGTACAGTGGAAGTCCGGTAGCTGTGAATGCTCTGTCTGCCGGTATTAAGCTGGGTGTCTCATTTTTATTATAGGAGATTCGCTTGAGCATTATTGAGGCAATTATACTTGGAATCATCCAGGGACTGACTGAGTTTCTGCCCATCAGTTCAACAGGTCATCTGACTCTTGCCGGGAAGTTTCTTGGATTGATTGATGAATCGAACCCGCAGGAGTGGACATCATTTATAGCTGTGATTCAGATTGGTACACTGATCTCCATACTGTTTTACTTTCGGAATGATATTTATAATATTGTTACAGCATTTATTAAAGAGAACCTCTCGAAGCCGTTTCAGTATAAGGCACAATCGCTTGATGCACGGCTCGGGTGGCTGGTGATCATTGGCACCCTGCCTGTTGTGATTATTGGTCTGGGCTTCAAAGATTTTATTGAAGGTGCATTTACCAAGGACTTATATGTGATTGGTACCAGTCTGATTGTTCTCGCTATTATCCTGGCATTCGCTGAGAAGACTGCAAAGTTCAGCAAGACACTGGATAAAGTGGGGATCAAGGAAGCGCTGATCATAGGTTTTGCACAGGCAGTTGCGCTGATTCCTGGCTCTTCACGTTCCGGAACGACGATTACCGCAGGATTATTCGTAGGTCTTACACGAGAAACAGCTGCCCGGTTCTCCTTCCTGTTAAGTATTCCGGCAATTTTCGCCAGCGGCATGCTTCAGTTTTATCAGGAATTAGATCACATAAATTCTGACCGTGCCTTAGTGTTGGCAGTGGGTACGCTGGTAAGTGCGATCAGCGGGTATCTGGCGATAGATTTTCTCATGAAATTCCTTAAGAAGAACAGTACCTTTATTTTTATCTGGTACCGGATTATCATAGGCGTTATAATTCTAGGTTTATTATTCACTAACAGTATCAAACCCTAAAGAAGGAGCATTTGACTATGTACAAAGCGCTGAGCACACTATTAGTGCTTTTTGTTTTGATTGGATGCGGAGAATCAACCCCCAATCCTGATAAAACTCTTCAAAATACAACAACCCAAGAAAAGGAAACTGTTATGCCTCAGAGCGATTCACTGACTATCGCGATCATCAAGACTACCATGGGCACAATCGAGATTCAGTTGTTCCCTGAAATTGCACCGAAGACGGTTGCCAACTTCGTAGGACTTGCCGAAAAAGGTTTTTACAACGGCGTTATATTCCATCGTGTCATTGAAAACTTCATGATTCAGGGCGGTGATCCGACTGGAACTGGCCGTGGTGGAG
>JAEXTR010000370.1 GCA_023406915.1 Bacteroidota bacterium | reverse complement strand
ATCATGCTCCTGAGTTTCCCTGAATATCTCGGGATTGACCAGTCGAGCAATGATCTGAGGGTTTTCTTTTCGATCATCATTCTTATCCTCTCGCTCCCCGTGTTTTTCTACTGCTCATCCGGTTACTTCATCTCTGCTTACAAAGGGCTGCGAAAAAGAACCATCAATATTGATGTACCTCTCTCGATTGGAATACTTGCCTTATTTATCCAGAGTGTATACGATATTATTGTAGGTGCCGGACCTGGATTCATTGATTCGTTTTCAGGGCTGATACTCTTCCTACTGGTAGGCAGGGTGTTCCAGGATAAGACGTACGAGGCATTCAATTTTGAGCGCAATTATCAATCGTACTTCCCGATCTCAGTAACCGTGAGAAAAGAGGGTAAAGAGGAGTACAAACCGCTGGCGGAGTTACAGATCGGTGATAAAGTTGTAATCAGGAACGGTGAATTAATCCCTGCTGATGGTATTGTATTGAACGGGGAAGGGAATATTGACTACAGTTTTGTAACCGGTGAGGCATATGCTGTGAAAAAGCAGTCGGGCGAGTTTGTCTATTCAGGGGGCAGACATACCGGGAAATCAGTGGAAATTGAGATTATGAAAGAAGTTTCTCAAAGCTATCTCACCAGGCTTTGGAATGACTTCGAAAGTAGTAAGCGTCCGGATAGCAGCATGACTACTTTTTCTAATACAGTTAGCAAGTATTTTACCGTTGCTGTTCTGCTGATTGCTGCTGCCGGATTTCTTCTTCATATTGGTGATGGCATCAGGGCAGCTGTGTATGTCTTTTCATCAGTGCTGATAGTAGCGTGTCCATGTGCACTGGCACTATCAACGCCATTTGCCCTTGGAAATGCTCTGCGAATCATGGGTAGAAATAAGTTTTTTCTGAAATCTTCATCTACTATTGAGACCCTGGCAAAAATCACTACCGTAATATTTGATAAAACTGGCACCCTTACTGAGGCGGGCAGAAGTGAAGTATCATATTTGGGTGAGACACTTACCACGCGTGAATTATCTGCATTAAAGGGTGTACTGCTTCAGTCGACTCACCCGTTGAGCCGAATAGTTGCAGGTAATCTCGATGTTGAGCCGTTGAAGGAAATTGACAGTTTTAATGATTTTCCAGGAGAGGGAATTAGCGGATCCGCAGGCGGTATAACCTTAAAGGCAGGTTCACTCAGGTTTACTGGCATGACTAATGCAGAGGGTGTTGTTATCAGTGACCGCGAACATTCTGTTGAAACAAGGGTTTATATTTCGGTGAATGAGATGCCCCGCGGTTATTTCAGAATAGGAAATAAGTATCGTGATGGTATTACAGCGATGGCAGCTGAGATTGAAAAGGAGTATGAAGTAGAAATCCTTTCAGGAGATACGGAAGCGGAGAAGGAAAACCTGTCAGTAATCTTTCCCGGTGCGAACGCTTTACAGTTTAATATGAATCCTGTTGATAAAAGGAAGCATATTGAAGAGCATTTATCTGCAGGGAAACGCGTTATGATGGTAGGTGATGGATTAAATGATGCATCCGCACTTGCACAGAGTACCGCTGGGATTTCGGTAACAGAGGACGTGTATAATTTTACACCCTCAAGCGATGGAATTATTTCTGCAAAAGCCTTGTATTTGTTACCCCAGTTTCTCAATTTTACGAAGCAGAGTGTACGGGTAATTCAGGAAAGCTTTGTGATATCACTGGTCTACAATGTCATCGGACTCAGCGTTGCACTTACCGGTAATCTCTCTCCATTGTTCGCAGCCATTCTGATGCCAGTTTCATCAGTTACTGTGGTTGTGTATACCACGCTTCGTACAGCGTTTACAGCAAAACGAAAAGGGCTTCTGTAATGAATGTTATAATGATACTTTTTTTTGCAAGCCTTTTTGTCGCTTCAGGTTTTTTAATCGCCTTCATATGGGCAGTCAGGTCTGGACAAATGGATGATAAATACACGCCATCTGTAAGAATGCTGTTTGATGATGAAGCAGCAGCAGATACAAAAAAGGATTCTAAAGAGATTTCTAATAAAAATTCCGCTTCGAAAACCATTCAACCAAAGGAGACTGAATGATGCAAATGGATACCTTTCGGTATGATAATACTATTGTGAAGCATTTCACCCTCGCCACGATTGTGTGGGGAGTTGTGGGTATGCTGGTCGGTATTATTATCGCATTCCAGATATTCATACCCGAACTCAATTTCGGCATCCCTTACACCACTTTCAGCCGGCTGAGGCCGCTGCATACAAATGCGGTGATTTTTGCGTTTGTAGGGAATGCTATTTTTATGGGGGTTTATTACAGCCTTCCCAGACTGACAAAGACGCCCATGTACAGCCCGCTGCTGGGAAAGCTTCATTTCTGGGGGTGGCAATTAATTATTGTATCAGCAGCTGTTACTTTGCCGCTTGGTTTAGTGACATCAAAAGAATACGCCGAGCTTGAATGGCCCATTGATATTTTGATTGCTGTTGTTTGGGTGATTTTCGGCTGGAATATGATCATGACGATCATCAAGCGCCGTGAAAAAAATATGTACGTTGCCATCTGGTTTTACATTGCCACATTCATTACGGTTGCGGTTTTGCATATCGTGAATTCACTTGCAGTTCCTGCATCTTTTCTGAAATCGTATTCGATTTATGCAGGCGTTCAGGATGCTTTGGTTCAATGGTGGTATGGGCATAATGCAGTGGCGTTCTTCCTTACTACTCCATATCTGGGACTGATGTATTACTTTATGCCAAAGGCTGCTGGCAGACCTGTTTACTCATACCGGCTTTCAATTATTCACTTTTGGTCACTGATCTTCATATACATTTGGGCTGGACCTCACCACTTGTTGTACTCATCTCTTCCAAACTGGGCACAGTCACTGGGCACTGTTTTTTCAGTGATGCTGATTGCTCCATCCTGGGGGGGTATGATTAATGGTCTTCTGACACTCCGCGGAGCCTGGGACAAGGTAAGAGAAGAACCTATGCTCAAATTTATGGTGGTAGCAGTTACCGCTTATGGTATGTCAACCTTCGAAGGACCAATGCTGTCATTGAAAAACTTCAATGCATTTGCTCATTTTACAGACTGGATCATAGCACACGTTCATATTGGTGCGTTGGGATGGAACGGTTTTCTGACATTTGGAATCCTGTACTATTTGGTACCAAAACTGTGGAAAACGAATCTTTACTCAAAGCAGCTTGCCAATATCCATTTCTGGATTGGATTTTTGGGGATTGCTGTCTACGCCTTGTCAATGTATTGGGCAGCAGTCGTACAGGTTTTGATGTGGAAGCAGTTTGCTCCTTCAGGGCAGCTTGTTTACCCAAACTTCCTTGAAACGGTGCTTCAGATCGTTCCAATGTACGCAATGCGTGCAGCTGCTGGCACGATTTATCTGCTTGGCGTTATTATTATGATTTATAATCTTGTAAAAACGATGAAAAGCGGGGCATTTGTCAGGGAAGAAGAAGCTCAGGCAGCTCCTCTTGAAGCGCAGACTCATCATCCTGTCAAGAAGTTTTCTCATTCCTGGCTTGAGGGAAAACCAATTCAGTTTACCGTACTATCACTTATTGCAATTCTGATTGGCGGCATTGTGGAGTTTGTTCCTACTTTTGTAGTGAAATCTAATATACCCACTATTGCATCCGTAAAGCCATATACACCCTTGGAACTCGAAGGTCGTGATATTTATATCCGTGAGGGATGTAACACCTGTCATTCTCAGTTGGTAAGACCGTTCAGGTCAGAAACCGAACGATACGGTGAATATTCGAAGGCAGGAGAATATGTGTATGATCACCCATTCCTTTGGGGATCGAAGCGTACGGGTCCCGACCTGCATCGTGTAGGTGGTAAGTATCCTCACCAATGGCACTATAATCATATGCTTGATCCAAGAACTATGTCACCCGGATCGCTGATGCCTCCATATCCCTGGCTAATCGATGATGAATTAAATACTACTCTCCTCGAAAGCAAGATATCAGCTCTCAGATCAGTGGGTGTCCCATATCCTGAGGGATATGAACAGACAGCACTTGCTGATCTTACAGCGCAGGCAAAGACAATCACCGATGAACTCCAGCGGAATGGTGTACCAGCCGAACCAAATAAAGAGATCATCGCGCTTATTGCCTATCTGCAAAGACTGGGTACTGATATTAAAGTACAGCAGGCATCAAAGTAAGGGAAGCGAACATGCTAAGTAAGTTCATGTCTTCCGTTGACGGTCTTGACCTATTTGCGATTGTAATGATGATAGTTGCGATCGCTGTTTTTAGCTGGTTAATGCTCAGGGTCGCCAGAATGAAAAAATCTGATGCCGACAGGATCAGTACTATACCACTTGAGGATGACAAAGTAATTGAGGAAAAATTATGAAAAATTTTATGAAGTTCTGTTTGTTGCTCCTGCTCACAGCACCTGGTTTTACGGTGTCTTTGTTTGCTGCAGGTTCAGATATGGAGTCGTACATAG
>JAEXTR010000335.1 GCA_023406915.1 Bacteroidota bacterium | reverse complement strand
CTATTAGAATCACGCAGGAAGGCAGGCAATGAAATCACCAAAGGTATCGTTGAATCCCTGAAGTATCTTGGAATTGCTGCCCCTCGCTTTGAGGTTCAGATCGCACTCCGTGAATTAAAGCATGAAGACCCGATGCACCTCATAATCGATGGAAAACCAGTTGGCTGTGATAAAAACGGAGTGAACACAGTTGAGTTCCTCATCGCTGCAAACGCTGGTGAGGACTTAAAACCGCTCGTAAGGGTTGCTTCTGGCGGTGAAGTCTCCCGTATTATGCTCTCATTGAAGAGTGTCCTGGCTTCGCAGGGGCGTTATCCTGTTATGATATTTGATGAGATCGATAAAGGCGTCAGCGGACGGATTGCACAAAAGGTTGGGCACACGATGAAGAAGCTTTCTGCCGGTCATCAGATCATCGCCATCACACACTTACCTCAGATTGCCGGTCTGGCTGATGCACACTTTGTTGTTGCAAAAACTACTTCACAAGACCGTGTTCAAAGCAGTATACGAAAACTCAGCGATCAGGAGCGCCTGACAGAAGTTGCAAAACTTCTCAGTGGTGAAACCATCACCGAGAGCGCACTGCAATCCGCAAAGGAATTGATGAATGCATCTACTTCATAAGTCCCGATAATGGAAACAGGAATCTATGTCCATATCCCTTTCTGTGACCATAAATGCATCTATTGCGACTTCTACTCAATTACCACTGATAAAAGCAAAAAGCGGTTTCTCGATTGCCTGATCTCAGAAATGCGTTGGTATTCCCGGAACACTCCTAAGGCTCCCCGTACCTTTCCTTCTATCTTCTTTGGCGGAGGTACACCATCATTGCTCGATCCTGAAACGATCGGATATATTATCAATGAAATAAAATCTCTGTTCAGATTAGCACCTGATGCTGAGATCACCCTTGAAACCAACCCGGGAACCGTCGATGCTCAAAAGCTCAAAGAGTTTCTCCGGGCAGGGGTCAACCGATTAAGCGTTGGAATTCAGTCTTTTCATGCTCATGACCTTCAGTTTCTCACCCGCATTCATGATGCTGAAACAGCAAAACATACGGTACGAAGCGCTGCTGAAGCGGGATTCGGTAACATCAGTGTAGATCTGATTTTCAACCTGCCCGGACAGACCCCTGAACTCTGGAAACAAAATCTTGATGAAGCTCTTTCTCTTCCCATCCAGCATCTTTCTGCTTACAGTCTGATCCTGGAAAAAGGAACTATCCTGAATAAGATGGTACTTGATGGGAAGGTGAAGATACAGGATACTGATCATGATGCTGCACTGTATGAGTTAACAATGCTACATCTCACTGGCAAAGGTTTTGAACAATATGAGGTTTCTAATTTTTGTAGACCCGGGTACCGGTGCACTCATAACCTCCTGTACTGGGAACGAAAGGAATACTTTGGCTTCGGTCCATCTGCACATGGTTTCATCAATGGCAGGCGCTATCATAATATGAGCGGTTTAAACCTGTATCTGAACAGGATCGGGGAAACCGGACACGCAGTAATCGGAGAGGAATATCCTGATCAGATTCAGGCAGCAGAGGAATACCTGATGCTTGGACTCAGAAGCACAGGCTTCTCCATGAAGAAACTCATGAACACCTACGGCATGGCGTTTACGGAAAAGCAATTGAATCTTATTGGAGTGCTTGGGCAGGAGGGACTGATAAGGATTCAGGGGGATATTGTATCCCTGACGCAGAAAGGCTACCAAATCTGTGATGAGATTATTCCCCGCCTGCTGCCAGACTGACGGGGAATATAATAGTTTAGCCGGCGCTCTTTATCGCTGTGATTACCGGTAACTGCACTTTATTCCCTTTCCGGGATTTCTGTGCCTGATAATAAATCAGGTAATAGAGTGCCATGAGCCCTGTACCGGAAAGAAATCCAAACACATCCTGAAGCTGATGACCACTGAAAAGAGTAACTCCCAGCCAGATTCCGGCTACCAGCAGCAGTAGCGGCATACCATACAACGCAAATGATGCCTGTATAACGATCCCCCCCTGGATTGAAATAGTAACCCGTTCACCAGGTTTCGCGCCAATATCGTTGACTACCGCAATCGTTTTTTCTTTTCCGGATTCCGGTTTGCAAATGGATTGGGCACCGCAACTGTGGCATTCATCCGATTTTACAACACTGACAATGGTGATGCCTTCATGCACAGAGCGGACAATGCCCTCCTCATGTAGTTCTTCCCGGAACATTTAATTCACAGAAGGATCGGGTGCTTCGACCGTCAGCTTTCTAATAACCTTCGTTGGGCACTTCTCAAAAGGTATCTTGCTTTCATCAAACTTATCATAATCGATTACTGCAAGGAAGCTCTCCATATTTACACCACCGTCTGATTTCTTCGAGCAAATGGCACATCCGAGACACGAAACCTTACAAACCTGTTTAGCGGTGATCGGATCATCATGACTGCTGCAAAATACAAATACTTCGCGGTCAGATGGATGCATGTGGATGATGTTCCGCGGGCATGCACGGGCACAGTTACCGCATCCGGTACAAAGGTCTTCAATGACAACCGGTAAACCGTTATCACTCATATACATGGCATTGAAAGGACATGCTACTACGCAATCACCTCCGCCAAGGCAGCCGTAAAAGCAGAGCTTATCTCCACCTGAAACTAAATCCATAGCAGAGCAGCTGAGCGGGCCATGGTACTCGGTCATCTTGCTCATGGCTTCTTTGTTACCCCCCTGACACATAACACGGGGCAACATCTTCACGGCACCGCCGCCATCCACACCCATTATATTTGCAATGGCATTAGCTGTTTCTTCACCGCCAACCGGGCACCCTGTCACTGAGGCTTTTCCGGCAGCAACATTTACAGCAAAATCATAACATCCGGCTTTACCACATCCGCCGCAGTTCGCGCCTGGAAGTACATCATTGATCTCACCAATCTTAGGATCTTCCCAGACTCTCAGTTTTTTGTCAGCAATCGCCAGCGCACCGGCAAAGATAAAGCCGAGACCGCCCATAGTGGTAATCGCTATTAATAAACCATCCACGTTATTTCCTCCGGATATAAGTGTTAAAACGTTTTGATTGCAGTTCCGTACCTTCACTGGTGATAATCAGTGCAGCAGCATCAGGAATCTGCTCTATAATTTCTATACCTTTTTTAGGACCTAAAACAAACAATCCTGTCGCAAGTGCATCAGCTTCTGCAGCTGTTTTTGCTATCACCGTCACACTTTGGCAGCCGGTTGCGGGATATCCTGTTTTAGGGTCTAAAATATGATGAAATCTCTTTCCATCCAATACAAAATATCGTTCATAGTCACCAGAGGTGGCAACCGCTTTATCCTGCAAGTGCAGTGAGACAAGTGTTTCATACTCGTCCCGCGGGTGCCTCACACCAACTGACCAGTCCCCCTTCTGCCTGACTTCTCCTCCCGAGTTGACCAGATAATCATCAAAGCCTTCCCGTTCAAGAATCCGGCAGATAACATCGGCGCCATACCCTTGTGCAATAGCGCCAAAATTCAGCTGTACATCTTTGGGCTTCTTCAGTGTATCACCACTCAGGACCATCTTCTCAACCCCCGATACCTGTAGAGCAGCCACGATTGAATCGGCAGCGGGCAGATGCATGGAGTCTTTCTCAAACCCCCACAGATCAGTGAGGGCACCGAGTGCTGGATCAAATGCTCCACCAGTCTGATGGTAAACCCCCATGCTGACCTTCAGCAAGGTGGCAATCTCTTCCGGTAATACTGCAAGTTCAGAACGATTGATCCGAAGTAACGGACTGTCATCAATGTACAGGGAGAACAAAGAATCCAGTCTGCTGCATTCTTCCATCGCCTCTTCGATCACCCTCTGTGCGTCTTCGGTTCTGTCTGTCCGAATATGGATTTCAACAAATGACCCGAATGCAAAAAAGGTTTTCTCTACAGGACGCATGTTCTGCTGCGCACTGTATCGCAGCCCAAAGTACAAACCAGCAATAAATAAAAGAACAAAAAAAGCGGTGAGAATCAGTCGCTTCATTATGCCTGTTCGATGCGTACCAGAACCTTGTTCGGTGCGCATACTACCAGCCCGCCATTATGACCAACAGAACCCTGATGGACGCATAAACCGTGGCGGCAGTTTGAACCCTTAAACCGTGCAGTACCGTGTCCAACCTCAACAACTGTTTTTCCATCGGTACCATCAACTTTGATCTCAGTGTTTGCGCGGTTTAAACTGATTTTATCCTGAATGCGGTTGTTTGATTCAACCACTGCAACCAGCTTGCTGCTCTTGAAGAGATCACTCCAGTGTGCAGGCATAAAGGTTGCGGTAACAAGAACACCTGCATTCGTGTTCTTCAGACTCTTCCGTATGGAAGACAACTGACCGCTGAAATCACCTTTTGGATCATACAGGGAACGGGATTCATCACTCACGATGATGTCACCGATAACCTCTTTCCCGATTTCATGAACATTGAGAACCAGAACACCTGACTTACCATGCTGAGGGAGATATTGCGCAGCCACCTTGCCGAACGCCCGATCACCGCTGTACTGTAGCACCACGCCATCCCTGATCTCAGGGCGAAGTGAAGTGAACAACTGTAATACCGAACCCAGAATCATCTCATTCTTTGGAATGAATGCACTGACGCGCAATACTGAGGAATGCTCACCTGCAATAGCTCCAACCACTGATCCGGCACCAACAGTCACGGTTGCGAGACCGGCTAACTTAAGAAATGAACGACGAGAAATCATAACGAACTCCGTATTATAAACTTTTTACTTAAATCATTCCTGCAAAGCCCATAAAGGCAAGTGCAAGTAAACCAGCCGTCACGAGGGTAACGGGTACACCTTTAAATGCTGAGGGAACATCTGCAAGCTCCAGCTCTTCCCGTATTCCCGCCATGATTGCCAATGCCATGGTAAAACCAACCCCGGCACCCAAACCAAATGAAATACTCTCAAGGAAGGTGTATTCCCGCATGATCTCTAACAACGCTAATCCAAGTATCGCGCAGTTTGTGGTGATCAATGGCAGAAAAATACCCAGAGCACGGTAAAGCGGCTGACTAATTTTTTTGATAACCATTTCAACAAACTGTACCAACGATGCAATAACCAGGATAAAGGTGACATACTGTAGCACAGCTACATCAAAGGGAACTAACACGAGATGATATATCAGCCAGCTGACGATGGCAGTCAGAACCATGACGAAGGTTGTCGCCATTCCCATCGACAAAGCTGATGAAAGCTTTCCTGATACACCAATAAACGGGCATATACCAAGGAAATACGAGAGAATGAAGTTATTGACAATTGATGCAGAAATAAAAATTATTACTATATTTTCCATACTACACTCCTTCAGGGCTTACGGTTGCAGTTTCCTGAGCCTGTGTTTGTAAATATGATGCCATCTGAGCCTCTTTCTGAAGCCTTGCTTTACGATCGGCAAAATACTTCGCCAGACCGAACATCATGCCAAGAGTTAAAAAAGCTCCAGCCGGAAGTATCATAACTATCCATGGTACAAAACCCGATGGGTCTGCCTTCGTTGCAACCGGGATCACTTGCATTCCTAAAAGCTGACCGGAGCCAAGCAATTCTCTTACGCTGGACAGTACGATCAGCGTACCGGTAAACCCGATCCCCATTCCCAGCGCATCAATAAATGACCTAAATACACTGTTCTTGGATGCAAACGCTTCCGCCCTGCCCAGGATGATGCAGTTCACAATAATCAACGGAATAAATGGTCCTAATGATTTACTGATATCTGGAAACTTCGCCTTCATGACGATATCCACAACCGTCACAAAAGTGGCAATAATGATGATATACGATGCAATGCGCACCTGTGAAGGTATCAATTTCCTGACAAGTGAGATCATCATACTGGAAAATATCAGCACAAAAGTAGTAGCGAGCCCCATAGCAATACCATTCATCACCGAAACGGTCACTGCAAGAGTGGGACATGTCCCTAAAACCTGCTTCATGATAGGGTTCTGTTCCCATAACCCCTTCATAAATTCCTGTGCCACAGTTATCTGTTTCTTCATTATACACCTCTCTCTGCAAAGTGTTTCTTCAGGTCTTTCACAGCCAGGTCAACAATGGCAATAACTGACTTTGTTGAGATTGTAGCACCGGTAATGGTCTCCACTTTCCCCTCTTTTTTCGCCTGTTCAGTATTCCCTTCGCCTGGCTTTACCTTAGTAATTCCATCGGTTACTACCAGATTGAGGTACTGACCAGCATACTCATCTTCAAGAATCTTGGTACCGAGACCAGGAGTCTCTGACTGCTCAAGTACAGAAATTTTCGTGATTGTATTCAGGTCTTTCGATAATCCAACAATAATCTCAATCGCCCCCTGAAAACCATTTCCCTTACACTTCAGCGCGTAACCAACTGTATCACCCTTCCCGTTAAGGCAGGTGTAGTATGTGATGGCTCCGCTTGAAGGAATGCTTTTTTCGGTTGCCGGTTGTACCTCTTTTATCGCCTGATTGGTCGCCAGTTCTTTATTTGCCTTTATCATTGGCTGTGCCCAGTCATCCAGTAAATAAAGGGACCCACCGGAGACAATGCCAATAATACTAAGCACTGCAAGCATCTGAATAATAGTCTTCATTTTTTCACCTCACCAAAAATCTTGGGAGTAAAACCACGGTTGATAAGTGGCACAAACCCGTTCATGATCAGGATCGCATACATTACGCCTTCAGGCAGTCCGCCGAATACTCTGATCAGCACTACAATTACTGAAATCAGGAAGCCGTACAGGTACATCCCCTTTGCCGTGAGTGGTGATGTTACCCAGTCAGTTGCCATGAACACTGCCGCAAACATGAATCCACCGCCCACCAGATGGAAGAGTGGATGCGGATACTTGTGGATATCCATTGCATACAACAATCCACCAACTACGAGCACTCCAATAACCATTGAAAGCGGTATTCTCCAGTTCACTACACCCACAATAATTAAAAATATCCCGGCAAGCAGAATAAGCAGCGCTGAGGTTTCACCTAAAGAACCCATCGTGTTCCCGTAAAACATCGAAAGCAAATCGTGGGCTGGCTTATGACCAGCTTCTGCGAACTTGAAATCAGATAAAGGGGTGGCTCCCGTCAGCGTATCATTGAAATTATTTTTAACCCATGTGGTCATCGGTACAGGAAACGCAGCCTGAAGGAATGCACGACCTACTAACGCCGGGTTAAAGATATTATATCCTAAACCACCGAACAACTCCTTACCTACAGCAATCGCAAATATGGAGCCAAGCGCAGTATTCACAAGACTGAAATCGGGGGGAAGGACCAATGCCAGCAACAACCCGGTGAGGGCAGCACTGCCATCTTTCCAGGTGAGTGGCTTTTTCCTTGCAGTTTTAATCACTATTTCAGTGCCGACTGCAAATGCCACACTAACAAGGATAACGAATATCTGCTGTATTCCAAAGAATATCAGCGAAGCAACCACTATGGGTACCAGTGCTGCGTTCACATACCACATTGCCTTCGGAGTTGTATGGGCACTGTGGACATGCGGCGTTACTGATAGCTCCAGAGATTTTTTTTCAACTTCCTGAGTAGTCATGTTTCTCTTCGCAATAGTTGTGAATTAGTTTCCGGATTGTCTTTCGCGTTGCAGCTTCAAGACTTCTTTTTTCCCTCTCTTGATCCACTGTACCAGCGGAATACCTGAAGGGCAGGAGAATGCGCATGTGCCGCATTCCATACATACCATTACACCCAGCTTTTCAGCATCTTCGGGTCTGCCTAACTGGGAATAACTTGCAATCTTCGTTGGCATCAGGAACAGAGGACACACATCAACACATTTTCCGCAGCGGACACACGGATATTCTTCCAGCTTTTCGGCTTCACCCTTTGCAAGCACTACTATTCCTGAAGTCGCTTTCATAACGGGTGCATTCAGATCGTACTGTGCTACGCCCATCATCGGACCGCCCACAATCACTTTTACCGCATCATCAGTCAGACCACCACAGTAATTGATAACCTCAATGATCGGAGTCCCGATCTTTACAATCAGGTTTCTCGGAGTTCTGATACCTCTGCCGGTCACCGTCAATGCAGCAGTCAGCACAGGTTCACCTTTTACCACCGCATCAAGTACCGCAATTGCAGTACCGATATTCTGCACTACAACGCCCACATCCATTGGGAGTCCGCCGGCAGGCACAACTCTCTTCGTAATGCTGTAAATCAGCATCTTCTCAGCTCCCTGGGGATACTTGGTGGGTAGCGCTTCAATTGTAATTCCCGGATACCGCCCTACAACACTTTGCAGCGCTTTGATCGCATCGGGTTTATTGTCTTCAATTCCGATTGCACCCCTGGTGACCCCAACTGCTCTCATAATCAGGGTTAGACCGCGCAGCACATCCTCGGTTCGTTCCATCATAAAACGGTAATCGCGGGTCAGATACGGTTCACACTCAGCACCATTAATCACCACCATGTCAACTCTCTTTCCTTCTGGAGGAGAAAGCTTTACAAAGGTTGGGAATGCAGCACCTCCCTGACCAACGATCCCTGCATCTTTGACACGCTGCTTGATCTCATCAGCCGTAACTGTTTCAAATGAAAGAGGCGTCAGTAATTCGACATCTGTATCCTCATTTGTGGTGATCAGTAGTGATTCCTTTGGGGTCCCGGAAACGGTGGCTGAGGTGGTAATCTTTGTAACATTGCCTGAAGCTGTTGCGTAGATTGGGGAGGAAATGAATCCCTGCGCCTCAGCAATAACCTGACCGGCTTTGACTACTGCGCCTTTGGCTACTAATGCTTTTGCGGGTTTTCCGATGTGTTGGGAGAGAGGCAGGATAATCTGCTTCGTAACGGGCATAACTTCAAAAGGAAGATGCTGGGTGAGCTCCTTCTCTTCTTTTGGGTGTGCACCGCCGGTGAATGTTTTTCTTAACGATTCAAACATAAAATACCGGTGATTTATTGATATGTGATTATAGCATAAAGAACTTTTTATTTAGGCAAAAATTATGCCATATATGAATGCGCTTTTGGGCTAAAATCACAACTTTTAGGGGTCTATGGGCGGGGTTTTTTCAATAATGAAAATATCTTTTTTGTTCTTGGAACAGAGAAGCAGTTGGATTGGAGTATCAGGAAATACCCGGTTTGCCAAAATCTGTATCCGGCAAACCGGGCGGGTATTGAAGCCTTACCTCATCGCAACCATATGAATGAGGTGATCCCCAAAACAGAGTTGTATGCCACTGAGATTCCCCTCCGAAATCCGGTATTCATTTCCCTCCGCTGTAGCAGGATACTGCTTCCACTCCATCGAGAAAAGCTTATCCAAATGCTCTAACAGATGATACTCGTCTGCCTTGATATCCCTTTTCTGTATCCCGGGGACCTCAAAGTCAAACATTACAGACTGCACGATCCGGTTAAAGTATTCACTGAGTATCTCGCGCCGGTTAAACACTTCAACCATCTGAACCATGCCGTCAACACATACCGCGATACCATTTGATTCAGGATGCTTTTCTGGCGCTGAATACCGGGATTCTTGCTCCATCGCACTAAGCTTTTTCTTCATCACATCCGTCAGGTCGCTGGTCTCCGATGAGATGCTGTACGAAATCGAGTACTCATTCACATCCCGCCACACATCACTCTGGGTTTGCCGGCTATGCATTTCCCTCTCATTGTGCCGCTCACTCATTTTGTCCAGCTTGTTCTTTCTCAGTTTGTGCGGGGCAAACATATCTGAACCCGAGAACCTTTTACTCCGGTAGTGCCATCGTCCCTGTTCTACACAACTCACTGGCAGGGTAAACGTGCTTTCCGGCTTCAGCAATACTGCTGTATTCAGCACCCTGTTCTGTTTGGCGCCTTCAAGAATGTCACCATCTGAAAAAAAGATGTAGTGGGGTGAGTTATTCTTTGCGATGAGATTATTCACATCCCCCGATTCACTCTGTTCGGTAATTACCAGTATCCCTTCCTTCAGCGCCCTGGGTCCATGAATATACTGAAATGTATCAGCCGGGATCGTGCTGAATTGAATTATCGAGATTGCACCTGCATTATGACTGTCGCAAATTTTGTAGTCGGGCTTCATACTGTTCACCTTGATTGTTACTAAAAAAGTACAAAGCAAACGTAATCAACTGGATAGGATGAAACAGTATCACATCACGATACTATTTGGGTGAGGAAGTAAAAAAGGAGAATTAACCGCCCCGCAGCTGATGAAGCAGGGTCTGTAGGGCATTGTGTTCAATCGGTGGATACGGGTGTACAGGCAGGTTCGTGTCCTGTATGATGCGGTTTCCGTATGTTGCTAAAACGATACTGATGTTATCATGTGACTCATTATAGAAGGCTTCCGAGATCAGCTGCTCAGTAATAAATTCAAGTGTCCCTTCTCTTTTCAGCTGTCGCTCCATCAGCGTGGGGTCATCATCCTGTTTATCGGTAATGAGACCATCTGAACAGAGGAGCAGTACGTCGCCCGCCTGTAAGGGATAGCTTTTGTCAATCTGGGGGAATAAATCGGGCTCGAATTTCGTATCGCAAATCACCCTGGTAAGGATATTACCATCCAGAGTGTTGATCTTTCTTCTTACACTCCGGCTGTCCAATTGCTGTTGTAGCTTTGTATGGTCTTTCGTAAGC
>JAEXTR010000332.1 GCA_023406915.1 Bacteroidota bacterium | reverse complement strand
ACCGGAGCATTTCTCGTGGGAGCAAAGAATCTTTTCAACTTACCAGACAGAGTGAATAAAGGGGAAGGCGTAATCACTATATCATCAGAGAGTTGAGTGATTTTGCTGCTGTACCTGAGCGCATTTTTTTTTGAGATGTAAAGGATAACATATGGAGATGAGCTCAAACCAGACCGGAATTGAGGATTATTTTTTCTCAGCATGAGAAGTGATCTGAAATCGCAGATAATTACCTTATACCCGGATGCTGGTCTGTACAGTTTTTGGTCAGACGACATCCGAAGATGCTTTACGATTGCAGCACAAATCCGGCTTGCAGTTTCCTGATTTGTGAACAAAGTAAGAATTTGATTCATAACAATTTACAACTCAATGAAAGTACATTCCGATCTCTGCGTTGAGTTATGGATTTTGGAGATACTCCGGGACCATCATCGGTTATCAGCCCTAAGCTGATAGCCCGTAAAGGCATTCATTCACTCCTTTCATAAATACAGAGTTTCGTAAACTCAATTTATCAGAATGGAAACAAAAACCCAAAAAGAGATGGGTTGGAAGGATTATAACAACTTTCTCATGAGAGAATTTTTACGGAGTAAGAATTTTTGCTTGACAAGGGCAATAAAATGATTTACCTTTGTGGAAGTTCTTTGAAAGATTTGTCGTGATTTAAAGCGAATTGCAGCGACATTAAAAATAAATGCTAAACAGCCCCGATTGCCCGCTGTTTGCGGGTTTTTTGCTTTAAACACCTAATCGTCGTGATTTGTGACTCATTGCAGCGACGCTAAATACATTGCTAAAAAGTCAGGATGATTATTTTACAACCCTGCTTATGGCAGGGTTTTTTTGTTTTAAACGAATTTACAGATTAACTCATTACATATAGAAAGAAATACTATGGATAATCTTTCAGCTATTCTTGAATCGATACCTTATGATCCGCTGACCGGTGCAATCTCGGTTCCGATCTATCAGACATCCACCTTTGTACAGGAGGCCCCGGGTGTCAATAAGGGCTTTGATTATACGCGTACGAATAATCCCACCAGAAAAGTGCTTGAGCAAGTGATTGCGAAACTTGAGGATGGGACTGTGGGTCTGGCATTTGCAAGCGGACTTGCTGCCATCGATGCCGTTGTTAAATTGCTTGGTACAGGTGCAGAGGTTGTTGCTGTGGATGATATCTACGGTGGTGCGTTCCGTTTGTTTACTACTGTGTATAACAGATTCGGCATCAAGGTCACTTTTGTGGATACTTCTGATCCGGAAAAAGTACGGAATGCGATTACACCTGATACAAAAATGATCTGGCTTGAGAGTCCGACGAATCCCCTGTTAAAAATATCAGATATCGCTGCAATTGCCGAAATCGCAAAGAAGCACGGGATATTGCTTTCTGTTGATAACACCTTTGCAAGTCCGGTGCTTCAGAATCCGTTGGATCTTGGAGCTGATATCGTGATTCACAGTGCTACAAAGTATATCGGTGGTCATAGCGATGTACTTGCAGGTCTGGTTGTAACCAGGGATGAAGAATTAGGTAACAGAATCAAATATATCCAGAATGCAACCGGAGGAGTTCTGGCACCTTTTGACAGCTGGCTTTTATTGAGGAGTATTGAAACCCTGAAAATTCGGGTTGATAAGCATTGTGAACATGCAGCTGTTGTGGCTGATTTCCTGAATGGTCATCCCTCGGTGAAGAAGTTGTACTATCCAGGTTTACCTTCGCATGAGGGGTACGAAGTTTGCAGGAAGCAACAACGTTTACCTGGCAGTATGATTTCTTTCTCATTGCAGGATGATACAGAACAAGCCGCTGTGGCATTTGTAAAGTCCACAAAACTGTTTAAGCTTGCTGAAAGCCTGGGTGGTGCGAAGAGTCTGATCGGTTATCCTGCCATCATGACCCACAAGTCAATTCCCCACGAGCAGCGTGTAGCCCGTGGTATTACCGATGGTCTTATCCGGCTATCAGTAGGGCTCGAGGAGCCGACGGATCTGATTGCAGATCTTGAACAAGCCTTTCAACAATCCGGGAGTAAGTAAATACTGTATGAAAGTACTTAAATTCGGCGGCACATCTTTTGGAAGTCCGGAAGCACTCCGGAGAGTGTTAAACATAACTGAAAGAAGCATTCAGAATAATGAGTCCCCTGTTTTGGTGGTATCGGCTTTTCAGACAGTGACCAACAGACTCATTTCTTGCGGTGCACTTGCATCAGAGAGAAATGGATTATACCGTGAGCACGTGGAAGAAGTTATTTCGCTTCATCAAACCATCATAGCTTCACTGCTCGGGGGGCGCACTACCGATGCATTCAACTCTGCCTTCAGTCTGTTAACAGACGAACTGAACAATATCACGTATGGAATTTACCTCTTGGGTGAACTTTCACCAAAAAGCTCTGATGTACTGCTCAGCCTGGGTGAAAGGTTTTCGTCTCTTATTATTGCTGAATTCTTTTCGCTTGCAGGGATCCCCGCTGTTGCACTCGACACACGAACAGTGATCAAGTCAGACTCCACATTCGGAAACGCAAGAGTTTTGATGCATGAATCAACCCCGCTCATACGGGAGAAGTTACAGCACGAAACGAGGCTGACGATTGCCGCCGGATTTATAGCAAGTACTCTGAAAGGCGAAACCACTACACTTGGCAGAGGTGGATCAGACTATACTGCCTCAGTGCTGGGTGCTGCTCTGCAGGCAAATGAAGTTCAAATATGGACAGATGTTGATGGCGTACTGACCGCTGATCCGCACCGTGTAAAAAAAGCGATTTCCATTGCTGAGATGAGCTATGGAGAGGCGCTGGAAATGTCACACTTCGGGGCGAAGGTTATCTATCCGCCGACCATCAAGCCAGCAATGACAGCATCAATCCCTATAAGGATTCTGAATACATTCCGTCCTGATTTTGAAGGCACCCTGATCAGTCAGCATGGTGCGAATACGGGGTATCCTCTTACCGGAATCACAACTACAGAAGCTATTGCACTCATCAAAATTGAGGGTACTGGGGTGTTGGACGTAGCCGTTGTTTCCACAAGGATATTTAACAAAATGGCGTATGCCAGCGTGCCTATTTTACTGATATCACAGGCGTGTTCAGGAAACTCCATCTGCTTTGCGGTGCAATCCAACCATGCAGATCAGACCAAAGAGCTGATAGAATCTGAACTGAAGCATGAGTTTGCCGGAAGTTTTCTTCAGGGGATTGTAGTTGACAAGGATGTTTCAATTGTCACCGTAGTAGGTGATAACATCAGAACTGTCTCAGGTGTCGCCGGAAAGCTGTTACAGACACTTGCCAGGAATGGTATTGAGACAGAAGCCGCGGCACTCGGTTCCTCAAAACGGAATATCTCACTGGTTGTAAAGCGCTCAACCGTGACCAAGGCACTCAATGCATTCCATGACACGTTCTTTTTATCTGATTACAAAACAGTCAATTTATTTGTTGCCGGTACCGGAGCAATCGGCAGAACTCTATTTATGCAGATAAAGAATCAGGCAGCATTCCTCTTCGAGGAGTTAAAACTGGTCATTAAGATTGTTGGCATTACTAATACCCGAAATATGGTGATCAACACTGAAGGTATTGGCGTAGAACAATGGGAAGAGGTGCTGATAGAGCAGGGCATACCCGCAGATAGCAATGCGTATATGGAACAGGTCAGAACAGTAAACCTGCCTAACAAGGTTTTCGTTGACTGTACTTCAAGCGAAGCAGTGATGCTGCAATACCCTGCTCTGCTTGCATCTGCGGTTTCAGTTGTAACTCCGAACAAAAAAGCAAACTCAGGCAGGTATGACTATTATCTGCAATTGAGAAAGACAGCTCTGAAGCATAATGTTCATTTTTTATATGAAACCAATGTGGGTGCAGGATTACCGGTAATCAGTGTACTGCACGATCTGGTACTGAGCGGAGACAAAATTCTCAGTATCGAAGGTGTGCTGAGCGGAACCCTGAGTTATGTATTCAACACTTTTGACCAGCATGTACCTTTTTCTCAGGCATTGAAGGATGCACACGGAAGAGGTTATACAGAATCCGACCCAAGGGAAGATCTTCGCGGGACTGATGTAGCGCGGAAACTGCTTATACTTGTCCGTGAAGCCGGTTATCAGCTGGAGTTTGAGGATATAACCCTTGAACCGCTGCTCCCTGCACAGACTGATTTGAGAGGAAATATCGAAGAGTTTTTTGCACAGTTACCTGCTGTTGACAGTTACTTTGAATCTAAAAGGGTGGCTGCTGAGAGCAAAGGCAAAAGACTCAGGTACATTGCCTCATTCAAGGATGGCAAGTCCTCTGTCTCATTACAGGAAGTTGGACACGAGCACCCGTTCTATTCACTCGCATCGAATGATAACATTTTATCATTTAAGACCGTGTATTATTATGACAGACCCATGGTCATTCAGGGTCCTGGCGCAGGCGCCAAAGTAACATCTGGCGGTATCCTGGCTGATATAGTCAGAATTTCAAATAATTCTTTTTAGGAGAACAGATACCAAATGGAAGGCAAAAGTAATGAGTAAAAAGATAGAAGTCGGCGTTTTAGGAGCAACAGGAAGTGTCGGGCAGCAGTTTTTGAGACTCTTAAAAGATCATCCAT
>JAEXTR010000162.1 GCA_023406915.1 Bacteroidota bacterium | reverse complement strand
AACATACCGTTATAAGAGGAGGTAGTGCATGCACGCAATTAATATAATGCAGGCAGTGAATACTGTCAAGGATACTGTTAAGTCTCAGGATATTGTTGTTGATTTTTCCCGTGCAGTATCAGTAGATATCCATGGGAATGGAAACAGTCTTGTTGTAACAGCGATCGGTGTTACTGTTGTTTTTTTGGCACTGCTTCTTATCTATTGGATATTTCTGGCTTTAACAAAAGTTATTAAATTCTTCGATGATCTTAAGGTCAAGAAGGATGCTAAAACTTCTGAAGCATCAAAGCCTGCGATTGATTTAAATATAGAAATCAATGCTGCAATTGCAATGGCTTTACATCTGTATTTTCAGCAGATTCATGATCATGAGACAACCGTGCTGACTATCAGCAAGGTATCAAGAACCTATTCGCCGTGGAGTTCAAAAATTTACAACCTGCGGCGTCATCCGAAATTATGGTAAGCGAACGAGGAATCCATGAAAAAATTTGTATTTAAGATTAACGGCAATCCCTATGAAGTTGAAGTCATCAACGTTGAAGGGAACAATGCCGAAATTGAAGTAAACGGTGCCAAATTCGATATTGAACTCGAGAAGAAGATGGCACAACCTGTAACTCCCAAGTTAATGAGAACCAAGAGGGAGTTCGCCACAGATCAAACAAAGTCAGAAATGAAAACAGCTGCTCCTTCCGAAAAGAAGGGCGCCGGAGTTGTGAAGTCACCTTTGCCTGGCACAATTCTTCAGGTGCTGGTTCGTGAAGGAGACTCCGTCAAGGTTGGTGATAAATTGCTTGTGTTGGAAGCCATGAAAATGGAAAATAATGTTAATGCCGGCAAAGCAGGTGTAGTCCGTAATATACGGGTTCACAATGGCGATTCCGTACTGGAAGGTGATCTCCTGTTAGAGATCGGAGATGCATAATGGATGGAGTAATCAAATTTTTACAGTTCACCTCGTATGCAAACTTCACTATTGGACATCTGGTGATGATATGTGTAGGGTTACTCTTTATCTATCTGGCTATCAAAAAGGATTATGAGCCTTTACTGCTCGTACCGATTGGCTTTGGTATCCTTGTCGGTAATATTCCTTTTGTACAAAATGCCGGACTCCAAATTGGGATTTATGAGCAAGGCTCGGTACTCAACTACCTTTACTTCGGAGTATTACAGGGAGTCTATCCTCCGCTGATATTCCTTGGAATTGGTGCTATGACAGATTTCTCAGCTCTGCTGTCTAACCCTAAGCTGATTCTGATCGGTGCTGCGGCACAGATTGGTATTTTCATGGCACTAGTGGGTGCGCTCATCCTTGGTTTCACCCCACAGGAAGCGGCGGCTATCGGAATTATCGGCGGTGCTGATGGTCCAACAGCTATCTTCCTGGCATCCAGAATGGCTCCCGATCTGATTGGTGCGATTGCCATTTCAGCTTATTCCTACATGGCACTTGTACCTCTGATTCAGCCGCCGGTAATGAGACTGATGACTACCCACGAAGAGCGCTTGATCAGGATGAGACCACCTCGTGTAGTGAGCAGGCTGGAAAAAATCATGTTTCCAATAATTGGAATGCTCTTCACGACGTTCATCTCTCCGTCTGCATTACCGCTCTTAGGTATGCTTTTCTTCGGAAATCTTCTGAAGGAAAGTGGTGTGACGAAGAGACTGGCAGATACTGCAGCACGTCCCATGATTGATGTGGTGACTATTTTGATTGGTCTGACCGTTGGTGCATCCACACAGGCAGATATGTTCCTGCGTCCACAGTCAGTTATGATCTTCGCCCTTGGTGCATTCTCATTTATTACCGCCACTATTGGTGGTGTGGGATTCGCCAAAATTATGAATCTTTTCCTTAAAAAGGAAAACAGGATTAATCCGCTTATTGGTAATGCTGGTGTTTCAGCCGTTCCAGACAGCGCCAGGGTATCACAAGTAGTCGGACTTGAGTATGATAATTCCAACCACTTACTGATGCACGCTATGGGACCAAACGTAGCAGGTGTTATTGGTAGTGCTGTTGCAGCAGGTATTCTGTTGAGTCTTATAATAGGATAGGATATTGTTGCTGAATGCAAAAAAAAAGCTGCCCCGGAGGCAGCTTTTTTTTTACTTACTTACTTTTACGAATATTCTGATCTGCGGTTTCCGTTACCGATCCTGTTCTGATGCTGCGATTCAACTGCACCATGCCGTAATGCACACTGCTCTTCGCATGCAACTTTCCTTGTAAACCCGGATTCCTTGCGAATAGCACAATGAAGCTGGGACACAGGTCTTTTCATAGGATGGTTTTGTTTCATTTGTATTCCTCACAATAACACACATCACAAATGTAGTGATTCTTGAGTAAAAATAATGAGGGGGAATGTGTAATTTTTCATTATTGTGTTTTTTATCACACTATATGCCGTAACCTGCCAATATCCGAAAATCAGTGAAGCTTCCATTCGGGTAATGTCTTATTGTAGCTTCAGCGGATAGAATAAGAGTATGTACAGGTTCATATGTTAATCCAAAACCCCATTCGGTGAATCTGATAATAGGTCCAGCCGACAGAAAGTCCGGGTCAGGTCCGAGTTGCTGTTCGATGGGGTTTCCTTCTCCACCTTTTCTGATGTACTGATAATACCCCTTTGCCTGTAAACCCCTCAGTGGGTAGAAAGCCACTGACGCGTAGATTCGGTCGGCGTTTTGACCGATCCAGTCTCCGAGGGGGTAATTATTGCTTTCATAGTCAGTTGTGGAGATATAGTGACTGTAGGCATAGGGATGCAGGCGGGTGTACTCAAGCGTAACGGTGGTTCTAC
>JAEXTR010000160.1 GCA_023406915.1 Bacteroidota bacterium | reverse complement strand
CCCCCACCCCCCAACAAACTGGTATTAGCTGCGTTAACGATTGCATCAACCCGAAGTGTGGTGATATCAGCATCAAGTACGATTATTCTGTTCTCCATAATAAGCTCCTTTTTTCTTTGGAGGAGTTAATGAACATTTTCCCATGAAGAAGATACTAACAAACCGACGAAAATTTGTGCTACTTTAAGCTTTTATAAGATAACTGAAATACCTATTTTAATTGATGAAAATTTCTTGCAAAGTCCCCTTTTGCAGAAATGACTCACACACTCCACAGATGGAAAAGCTTATCGTTTTTGCTTTTTATGATGCTGACAAAGGAGTGACTGAATGACGATTTTATTGCAATAAGTAAGATTGTCATACTGTAATCAACTATTCTTTATCGTTAATCTAACGGACAAGATATGAAACAATTTCTCATCACTCTCCTCCTGATTTCCACAGGTTTCTTGTACGCACAGTCCACAGAAGGACTCAATATCAGTCGTAATGGAAACGATTACGTAATCAGTTTTACCCTTCCTGATTATCAGGAAACCTACACTACAATGAACGGCAAAGAGTTTACTCAGATCACCGTTCCGGATTATGGCGTTACTGCAGACATAGGACGCCCTGCCTTGCCACAGGTCAGTTTTAACCTGATGATTACTGGCAATAGCACGAAACCAACAGCAAAGATTCTTCACGCTGACCAACGGACAACAACGGTAAAAAGTGATATTCTGCCATTTCAGGCACCATACCGTAGAGACCTCCCTTTAAACCAGCGCCCTTTCAACTTTGACCGCGCATTTTACACTTCGAATGGAGATGACAAAAAACCTGTTGTAACGATCTCTGACCCTTTCATCGTCAATGGTGAAACAGGTGTAACAGTCACCATCTACCCTTTTAACTATCTGCCTGCCGGGAAAAAACTGGTCATTTCCCGCAATATTGAAATTCAGCTTTCGCTTCAATCCGGTGTTACTGAAAGCGGAGTCCATTCAGAAGCTTACGATAGTTTCTTTGATATGTTCTTCCTGAATTACAGGTCCAGTGGTTTTAGATCAGCAAATAATTATCTTATCATAACCGCACCTGAATTTGAAGCCGGACTGGCAACTTTCGTCACACATAAGTCAGTCAGTGGGTTTAATGTCAATCTTTTTACTACTGCAACTACCGGCACTACTACAACTGCGATCAAGACATTCATCCAGCAGAGATATGACAATCCGGCAACCAAACCTGATTTCATATTGCTCGTAGGAGATGTTGACAAAATCCCCGCATGGACAGGTGCTGGCGAAGGTAGCCCGAAGACTGACCTGAACTATGTATTGTTGCAGGGAACCGATTACTATGCTGATGCGTTTATCGGCAGGTTCTCCATTACCAATGCAACAGAGCTGAACAATATCATCAACAAGACATTATACACTGAAAACAATATTGCAACCTTTCAGAAGAAAAATGTATGGATGGCATCTACCGATAACTATTCCATCACTGAAGGTACACACAATTATGTGATCAATACATATTTTGATCCTGCAGGATATACGAATCAAAAGCTGTATACTCAGACATATAACGCCACCACAGCTCAACTGATTGCTGCACTGAACGAAAACAGAATCTTTGCTGTCTACTCAGGACACGGCTCAGAAACATCTTGGGCGGATGGTCCGGTACTGTCACAAGCTAACGTAAGAAGTCTCACAAACACAGTATTTCCGTTTGTGTACTCTTTTGCCTGCGTAACTGGTTCCTACCACCTGGCAGAATGCTTCGGAGAAACCTGGATCAGAACTACTAATGGTGGCACTTCTTTCTACGGTTCATCGGTGAACTCTTACTGGGATGAAGATGACATTCTTGAAAGAAAGCTTTTCAAGTCAATGTTTGAAGATAATCTTACAAAAGTCACACCCATGTTTGACATGGGTAAGTACCTTACTGTGCTTCATTTTGCACAAACCCCTGCACCAGGTAATACAATGCTCCGCTACATTGAGATGTATAATCTGATGGGTGATCCTTCATTAGAGACGAAGAGAGTTATTCCTCCTGATACAACAGCCCCTAATCAGATCACTAACCTTGCAGCCGGTAATCCGACTTCAAACTCATTGACGCTGAATTGGACAGCACCGTATGATTCTACCTTTGGTGGAATTAATACCTATGATATCAGATATGCTACAACACCTATCGTGAATGATAATGATTTCAATGCTGCAACACAGATTCTGTTTGGTGGACATAATGACACCCTTGGTACCCCTAAGACTTATACTATCACCAACCTGAGTCCTGGAACCACATACCATTTTGCCGCAAAAGCGATGGATATGTGGGGCAATAAGTCTGTGAAATCGAACAGCGTCAGTGCTGCTACCTGGGGGGCACCAATGGTATTGGTTAACCCTGGTACTATCAGCCATGTGATGACGAATCAGCAGGAAATCATCGATACTATTATTATTAAGAATACTGCTGGTCATAATTCTACGCTGGATTACAGCATCGTATTTGATGATAACACCTATCCTTCAAAGAGCATCTCTTACTCTATCGTTCCTCTGAAAACTGATTTGCCTGAAGGCGATAGTAAGGAGAATCCGAGGCAGCAATTCGGTCAATCTGTAAAAGGCTCAGGCGGACCTGATCTGTTTGGATACGAATGGATTGATAGTGATGCCCCATCAGGCCCACAGTATGTC
>JAEXTR010000134.1 GCA_023406915.1 Bacteroidota bacterium | reverse complement strand
GACATACACTCTCATCGCACTCATTCTGTTGTTATCCTTTTTTTCTTCCTTTTTGAAATCTGGTTTATCACTCAGTTTTGCCAGTTCACCGGCTACCTGATAGATAAAATTTACCACCCGTTCCTGTCCTTCAGCATTGATAAGATGCGTATCGTCGGAAGGCTTATGGTAATCGTTGTGAATTCCGGTGAAAAAGAAAAGCACAGGAATACTCTTTGTGTAGAAAGCAGAGTGATCAGAAGCACCGAATCCTTCTTCCTGTTGAGTTAATGCGAAGTGGTACTGACCGTTTATTCTGGTGAGCATATCAGGAAAAACAGAAGAAGTCCCAGTTCCGTATGCAATTAATGAGGACGCTGTATCTAAACGACCGATCATGTCCATATTGATCATAGCATCTATCTGAGAAGCAGGAACAGGCAGATTATCTGTGAAGTATGAAGAACCAAGTAAACCAAGTTCCTCACCAGAAAATGCGATAAGCAAAATGGATTTACCATTTGATTTTTCTTTAGCAAATTGTTCAGCCAGTTCGAGCATTCCGGAAACACCTGAAGCATTATCATCAGCTCCGTTATGAATCTCGTGTGTATTCGTCAGAGAGCCTACTTCTCCATACCCAAGATGATCATAGTGGGCGCCTATTACAATGAAGCGGTCTTTCATATTTGGGTCTGTTCCAGGAATTATTCCTGCAACATTTCTGCACACGCTTTTCTTTAGTTCAACACCTGTTCTGATATCAGCAGTAACACCTGTGAGTACATACGAATTGCTGCTCATTGAAGTATCGATATTCATTTGCGTGTTCTGAAGTGACTTGCCAGCAGATTCAAAGTAGGGGAGTATTGCATCTCTCAATACAAAGGCTACGGGAAAATCTTTCATGCCACCAGCCCGGTCAAATCTGAAAGCAGGCAGTTTGTCCTCAGTACCCGCACTGTAGCCATTTATAAAAACAATTCCTGCCGCACCTTTATCCCGCGCGGTTGATGCCTTGAATCTGAAATCAGCGTATCTGTCAAACCCTGAATGAGGGTCCTTTGACGGATAACCAGGATAATGCCTCAGCGCAACAACAATCTTTCCTTTTACATCGACTCCGGCATAATCATCGTAGTGTAACTTTTCGGCAGAGATACCATATCCCACAAATACAAGTTCTGCACTCACAGTCGCATTTCCTGAGAAGCCAAGTGGCGTATACTCGGTGGAGAGTTGCAGCGGCTTACCGTTCACACGTAAAGAGTTTTCGCCTTTCATCCCGACATCTTCAATAAACTCAAATGTCTGAAAGTAGGAATCAGAAAAGGCTGGTTGAACACCATAGGAAGCAAATTCCTTTTGGATGTACTCTGAAGATTTGACAGCCCCTGGAGAACCAGTAAATCTTCCTTCGAACTCATCTGATGCCAACACAGAAATATGCTGAAGGAGCTCGCCGGAAGTAATCTTTTCCTGAGCAAAACTGGATACAGATAACAGAAGCACGAGAACTAGCATACGAATCATATTACATTCCTTTCTTAATCAGCCCATTCAGCGATAAAGATGTTGGTTTCATTTGGTTTTGCATTATTCCTGTTTGAGGCAAAAATGAGATGTTTGCCATCGCGTGTAAACATTGGGAAACCGTCAAAAGACTCAAAATTTGTCACCCTCTTAAGATTAGTACCATCAGTATTGATGAGGTAAAGGTCAAAGTTTCTGGGGTCTTTGCTCTCAAGGTTCGACGAAAAGATGATCCTCTTACCGTCGGGATGGAAATAGGGTGCAAAGCTAGCTTTCCCGAACGAGGTAACCTGCCTCATATTCTTACCATCTGCATCCATAACGAAGATTTCAAGTGCGGTTGGGCGAACGTAACCCTCCTCCACCAACTCACGATAATCTTCTAGCTCTTTTTCAGTTTTTGGGCGGCTGGCGCGGAATACGAGTTGTTTCCCATCCTGTGAAAAAAAAGCTCCTCCGTCGTACCCTTTTTCAAAAGTAAGGCGAGTCTGATTACTTCCATCCAGGTCCATTAGGTAGAGTTCCGGGTCACCATCACGTAATGAAGTAAATACAATTTTATCTCCCATAGGTGATACCGTTGCTTCAGCATCATAACCAGGGGAGTCTGTAAGTTTTACCATATTTTCGCCATTCAGATCGCTGGCATAGATTTCAAAACTTTCATATAATTTCCATACATAACCTTTTGATCTATCGGGTGGAGGTGGGCAGGATGCAGCTTCATCAATCGTAGATGCATACACAATACGTTTATCTCCTGGTAAAAAGTATGCACAGGTAGTTCTACCAACGCCACCAGAAATTAGTTGCACATTACTTCCGTCGGTATTCATAGTGAAAATCTGATCACAGTGAAACGAATCCCTGGTTGATTGAAAAACCAGTTTCTTTTCATCGAATGAAAGATATGCTTCAGCGTTTTCGCCTCCGAACGTGATTTGCCTTATATTTTTAAGATGTTCTTCACCAGGAAGCGCAAGATCATTCTGTGCAGATATTGTGGTGGTCAGTAAAACGAAAGATAGCAAGAGTAATTTCATTATCAGACTGGATTCCTATTATGTAAATAAAACTTGTAATATTAACTGCCATTCCTGACAGGAGGTTCAACTATAGCGATGGTAATTATCCGCCATCAAGATTCCTGGCGTTTTTAACGGGGCATTCACCTTTACGGATGCAGTGTGCATAAACATTAAATGAGTGAGCATCAGGCTGAAACCCCCGCTCATTGCAAACGCTGTGTGCAATGGCTGCTATCTCTGGTCTGACAAACTCAATAATGTGCCCGCAATCCATACAAATGAGGTGGTCATGCACTTGTTTTCTAAGATTGCTTTCATAGTGTTTTAGTTTATCGCCGAAGCTTCTGAGAGTAAGCAGTCCTGCCTGGGTGAGAAGTTCTAGTGTATTATACACAGTTGCTCTGGAGATAAAGGACCCTCCATTTTTCATAGTAATAAACAATTCATCAGCGGTAAAATGACCTTCATAATCCAGAGCATAATTAAGTACTTCAAACCGTTCTGGTGTGTTACGGTTTTTGGTCTTCTTTAAGAATTCCTTCAGTGTTTCGTTTGCTTTTACTTTTTCCAATTGCATTTTCTTTTAAATTAGATTAAATCTACATAAAAATAGTGAATCTAAATTTGAATCGCAATTCAGAATCATTGCAGGAGGGAGACTAGAGTTTTTTAAGTTTAATTCTGAGCAAGTTGCTCATTGAATCGAGAAGAATTTCCTGAGTAAACGGTTTTGCAATGTAATCATTCATACCATTATTCAGCAGAAACTCCTTATCGCGTTCAGAGCCAAAGGCAGTAATCGCGATAACAGGAATATCGGTAAAACCGGTCAGAAGTCTGATCACATTTGCGGTCTGAACACCGTCAATTCCTTTTCCAAGATTAATATCCATTAATATGAGATCATACTGGTGCATACGACAAGTGGCTATAGCTTCTTCACCGTTGGAAACCACGGACAAATCAACATATTCTTCGATATAGCTCTTGGTAACTTCCTGATTAATAGGATCATTTTCAACAAGCAGGATTCTGGGTATACCGCCAGCCTTCTCGGAATGAGTACTTACGATATCCCGAATTAGCTTTCCCGATCTAATCAGGGGCATTACGATGGTAAACTCGGTTCCCTTACCGACCTGGCTCTCAATGTTCAATTCAAATCCCATCAGGTCCAGATAACGTTTCGATATAGTCAATCCAAGACCAGTACCTTCAAAGCTTCTGTTGAATCCTTCTGAAACCTGACGGAATTCTTCAAACACCAAAGGGAGATCATCCTTACTGATGCCGATGCCTGTATCCTTAATTCTGCACAGCACTTTTCCATTTAGAATTTCTGTAGAGATTGTGATACTTCCACTATCAGTGTACTTAACTGCGTTACTGATAAGATTACTTACTGCCTCAACAAACAATCGTTCATCAGCTGGAACAATTATAAGATCGTGCGAAGGGGAGAATAGAATCTGAAGATGCTTCTGTTCGGCATTCCGAATGAAAATCTGGTAGTTGTACTCAAGAAGGGGAACAATATCAGTATCGTTGATACTAGGTTCAACCTTATGAGCTTCCAGCTTCACAAGATTCAGGATAAGTTTGGTTGTTTTATCCAGACGCGAAGCAGAGTTGACAATATTTTCGGCGTAGTGTTTGAGTTTACTGTCTTCAAGATTATTGAAAAGTAAATCAGCAAAGCCTAATATCCCCATGAGAGGAGTTTTTAACTCATGGCTCACCGTCGAAAAGAACGCCGATTTCATTTTATTAATATCCTCAGCTGTCTTTTTTGCGTCAATGAGTTCAAATTCAAGCTTTTTCCGGTCATCAATATCTCTTGAGATAGCCAAAATACCGCCTATTGCGGGGTTATCAGATAAGTCAACACCCACAGCTTCCATCCAGATGTAGGTTTTATCCGAATTCAAATACCGATATTGCGCTGAGATGACAGTTCCAGGACTTGCCACTGCCTGGTACATTGCCTGCCCAAGCACCATTCTATCTTCAGGATGAACATATTCAACAGTTGATCTACCGATCATATCGGAGACTTTGTACCCATGAATCCGTTCCGCTGCCGGAGAGTTATACAGCAATTTCCCTTCTCTATCTATGATGGATATGATATCCGGCAGGAGATCGAGAATCTTCAACAGACGTATCTCAGATTCTCTTAACTGATCCTTAAGGTCTTCTTTTTGGGGGAGATGATCAGCGATGCTTATCGTTTCAACAGCGGATGGATATGTA
>JAEXTR010000054.1 GCA_023406915.1 Bacteroidota bacterium | reverse complement strand
ATATTGGGAGATGAAGAACTGAGATTCACCGACGGGGCGTGTATTTGCCGAGATGATATATCCGGATTCAGGGTTGACTGATGCAGGGAGGTCATCCACCGAAGCCATTTCTGACCATTCGCCAGATCCGGTTGTTCCGTCGAAAATAAAAGGTTTGCGCTTTGAAGTAAACGCAGGAAGTGTTGCGGCACAGAATGAGGAGATATTGTTTTTATCTGCGGCGATGATGTGGAGCCCCGGAGCTGAAAGTCGGTCGCATGCCGATTTTGCTTCGCGGAGTGAGGATGCCCGGTTGAGATTCAGGAATGCAGAGAAATCATCATGAGCGGAGAATGCCTGCCAGCGGACACTGATTTTCGGGGTCTTATTGCTGTTTGCAGGATGTGTGATACCGGGGTGGAGGTCAGAAATGACCGGACCGCGATGGGTATAAACAGTTGCATGAATAATATCTTCACCATTTTTTACCCTGATAGTATCCGATCTGAGCGTCAGTTTTCTTTTTTCTCCCTTTACCAGGTAGGTTGAGTCTGCGAGGGAGAGGGATTCATAGTAGAAGTCCATTCCGTCTGACATCAGACTGGTGAGGGTCCAGGCGATGTTGTTATTTTTACCGACGAGTACGACGGGAATACCGGGGATTGTGAAACCGGAAACAGTCCATTGCGGCGAACTAATCACAGCGACATAGAACCGGGAAGGGAATGAGGTGCCCAGATGGGGGTCATTCGCGATCATTGTTGCATTACCGGTTGATAACCGTGGTGAGACCGCCCAGGCATTTGAGCAGGCGTTACCGGTTGCTGCGCCGAAAAGGGAAGTGTAGGTGGAGAATCCCTTTTGGAGCAGGGACACATCAGGGTTACTTTTTTTCGTGTTTTTTGCGGTGGTGGCTGAGTTACCACTTTCCGTAAACAGGGAATAGGTCAGGTCTTCGCCGATCAGGGAGGCGACACGCTGGAGGAGGATATCGTTTTCCCAGCTGTTATGGAGTTCCCATGCAAGCATTTTTCCGGTCAGCAGAGTATGTGCAGGGGTCCAGGGTTCTGGGGTGAAGCCGAGTGCATCGAACTCAACGGGGAGACGGTTTTTGTGCGTGCTGATATAGTGGTTGACACCATCGGCGTAAGCAGTGAGGAATTTGAGTCTCTCCTGAGGCATATTGCTGAGGGTCTGCTGCACATAGGCACGAAGGTTGAGTGATTTGAAGAGTATATCGATATCGACTGCAACGGAGCCGAAGAGTTCACTGAGTCTGCCGGTGGCGATGCGGCGGGTGAGTTCCATCTGGAACATACGGTCGCGTGCGTGGGCGAAACCGAGGGTGAAGGCGGCATCGAGGTCAGAACCGGCGTTGATGTAGCACACGCCTGCGGAGTCCAGGAGGAGTGAGGCAGGGGTGGTGATATTGCAATTTTCAATGGTTTCTTCGTCGGGGACGGAGTTAGAGAGCAAGCCGGAAAAGATACCGTAGCTGAGTGCGAGGAAGAGGGTGATAATAATTAATCCCGAAAAGAGGGAAAACAGAGTATTTTTCATAAAATTGGTTCAGCGCAGGTATCAGTTTTTTAAAAATTTATTTTTGAAATTTATTGAATAAATCTTTAAAATTCAGTATTGTTTATTCTGTTATACTAAACTTATCTCATCCAAAGCGAGAGGGCTTCAATTGTCAAAGAATTATGCTGAAATGCCGGATGATGTGCTGTTGGGGCAGATCATCCAGAAAGACCGGGATGCCCTAACGGCGTTATACAACCGGTACTCTCCTATCGTGTATCCCCTTTTACAGAAGATCACCGAAGATGAAGCAGCCGCGGGCAATCTGCTGATTGATGTCTTTCTGACGATCTGGCAGAAAAGTGACGCCTACCCAAATTGTATTGACAGCCCCTATACCTATATTATCCTGATTGCGAGGAATAAGGCGCACGATTATGTGCGGCAGCAGCGTGCTGTGCCAATGATTGCGATAGAGGATGAGACAGAAGAGAAGTATCTGATACCCAAAATCAGCAGGCAGATTGATCTGATCAATCTGGATATAGCGTTCCGGGTAAAAGCCCGTGTAGAAAAGGCGCTGCTAAAGCTTACCGAAGCGCAGCAGTTCGTGATTTATAATGCATATTATCTTGGAATGACAGAATCTGAGATTGCATCGCAATTGAATATACCGGTTCAGACCGTAAAGGCAAAGGTACGGACCTCTATGATGACACTTCGAGACAACTTATTCAGGAGCGGGGAATGACAGAGCATCCATACAGTGGTCTGATCCAGGCATACACGCTTGGGTGTCTGAGCAAGGAAGAGATTCAGAACCTTGTAAACTACCTTGAAGAAGGAAATGAGTATGACTGGGAGCAATTGGGTGAATATCAGAACCTGGTTGCGTTGCTCAGTTCGTTTCTGGATGTTGAGTCCCCCCCATTACAGGTGTCGCAGGCGTTTGAGCGGGAATTTGAGAAGCTGATCATTTTTGAAGAGAATAAGCAGAAGCGGGAAGCAGTTGAGCCGGAACCCGTAGAGGAAGAAGAAGCGGAGGAGGAAGATGACAGTCTTTCTATGAAGAGTTTTCTTTCCCAGACATATGACAGTGTGAAAGATGGCAAAGTGAAGGAAGATGAACAGGTTAGAGCACGTTCATATGAATCACAGCAGAGGAGCCAGACAGGTGGAAGGCCGCTACAAACCACCCAACTAAGGATGCGGGATGTACAGGAACCCCAGACAAGGGATGAAGAAATTCAGCGGATTGGTGAGAATATCCTGGAAGATGACCCGAGGGATTACCGGCTGAGTAAGGAAATACCACCTGAGGATCTGATGAGGGATCTGGAAGACGCAATGCGTGATGAGGAGCAGGAGCATGTACCGGAAGCGTATCCGGAGGCTGGCAGAATCATGGATGAAGAAACAGATGACGATGAAGATGAGTATCCAGGCAGGAAGTATGGTGGAAGTCAGTTCCCCCCTGAAGAGGATGAATAT
>JAEXTR010000039.1 GCA_023406915.1 Bacteroidota bacterium | reverse complement strand
CTTCATTCCAGTCCATATTTGAGCAGGGACAGGAAGACCGTGATAAGCTGACTCAGGAGTTGGCTGAGCTGCGTGAATTGTTAATACAACTAGAGAAGAAAATCAGCGACAAACAAGATGCTCTCGGTACCCTCGATCAGGATAAAAAGCAGCTGGAAACAGAGTCACGAGCCCTGACTGATAAGATTACTGATATGATAACGCTTGAATCGTCACTTCAGTATCGGATCGATCAGTATAAACACAAACTTGAAAGTCTTGATCATCTTTCCTCACACTTCGAGATAGATGAAATTAGAGCCGATAATGAGACACCATTTTATACCCCGGCACATTCAGGGTATACTGACGATGCAGGCACCCCCGAACAACTCGAACGGCGCGTAAAGGAACTTGAGGAAAAAGAAAAAGTACTCATCGAGAAAATTGAGCGCTATCGGGAGCGACTCGACAGATTCAATGATGAACTTGATCATTGGTATTCAGGATTGAGTGCCATGGGTGGGTCTGGCAGTAAAGAAAACCTTCCACTTTTGAATAAAACGTTACCGGTTGGTGGTGATCCGGAGCAGCTAAAGAATCTGATAAGAAGTATTTCTGATACGCCCCAGCACTAAGGATCATTTATCAACCCTTAGGTAACGATACCACCTCCGGTAAAGCATAATGGAACTTATTACGCAGATCGTACATGTGATAATAAAGGTATTCCATTCTTTAAGAATAAGCATCATCATTGTGATAAAAAGCGAAAGCTGCCAAATAATGGTGATTACAGTTGCAACCAGATCCCGTTTGTTTTCCGTCTTTACTTCTTCAAGATCAATTCCGGTACTTTTCCTTCTGATCGGTTCCCAGATTCCAAAGGGTTTTGTGACAGAGTAAAAATTGATAAGCACTGAATCAGGTGTCTGACGGGTTAAGAGAGCTACCAAAACTGCAGCAATGAGTGAGGTGACGCTTACAACACTGAATGTAATCCATTCTGTAGTATCTGGCAGAAGTAAGACTGCCGCATACGCAGCAATTGAGCCGACAATAGTACCTGCTGCGAATCCATATCCATTAAATCTCCACCAATACCATCTAAGGAAGAGAGGAATGATCATTCCGGATCCCAGCCCCATTGTAAGCCATCCCCAAATATCATTAATGTTTGCAACCCATAGTGATGCAAAGACACCTATAACAACAATGACAATAGAGGCTATTCTGCTCTGGAAAACCAGTTGTTTTTCGGTTGCCTGATGATTTATAGTTGACTGATATATATCCTTCACCCAGTAAGATGCACCGGCATTCACAATTGAGTCGAAGGTTGACATAGCGGCAGCAATCAATCCAGCAATTATGAGTCCTTTTAGCCCGGTGGGAAGAAACACATTGATTATTGTTGGTAAGACTTTTTCAGGGTCAGCAATCACCGTACCGGTTTGAAGACCATATGTCACTCCAAGTACTGCGACCGCTGCAACAAATGCCCATCTTAGTGAAAGAAGTGATGTCCAGAACAAGGAAAGCTTCACTACTTCTTTTTCGTTCTTTGCAGCAAAGAACCGCTGAATCATATAACCACCTGTTCCACCTGCACCTTCTATCAGTACCTTTATGAAATAGAACATTATAGTTATACCAAACAGACTGTAGACGGAGTATGCAGAGTTTTGCGGAAGTGCTGCGTTCCATTGAGGTAGTATTGACATCCAGGAATCACGATTCTTTTCAATTACCTGAAAAGAGCCGTCCAGCATAGGTACCGAGACAGAAAACTGTTCCGGGAGCCCGGGCTGCATGAAAGCAATGGCACACACGGATGCAATTGCAATGAATATTAGCCCCCCCTGAATAACACCAGTCCATACAACCCCGTAGAGTCCGCTTGAAACAGTATACACCATACTGAGTAAGATCATCAGAATAGCGACAAACACTTCGGGGGAGAGCCTGGGAATCGAAGGTAGGGGGAAGTATTCTACAAAGAATTTACCTGCACCAACGGTGAAGTAGGTAACGATGGCAGCTGTAACAAGCAGCGTATAGCCTGCTGCAATCATTCGTGCTACTTTTCCTTCTGTGCCAGAACCAAATCTGAATTCCATCCACTCGGCAAGAGTCATCACTTTTGCTCTTCTATTCCATTTCCCCATGTATGTTATCAGGAAGGCAAGAATAAGAACAATACCGCCCCGGAGTTCGATGAAAAATCCTGATGCACCAAATGCATAAAGCACTGCGACGATTACCATGGTACCACTGACATCGAGATTGGATGACATACCCGAAGCACCAAGTGCCCACCATGGTATTGAACGATTCCCAAGAAAGAAGGAGTCAGTACCTTCAGAGGCTTTTTTCTGGAACCAGACCCCGACCAGTATCATCCCAATCAGATAAATTGCTATTATAAGGTAGTCAAGTAGTTGCAAGCGTATACTTTTCTTTAATTGTTTATTATGGTTCTATACCCATCACGACCAATGGGACGGGAGGACTTTTTCTCTCATGTCTGAGTATGTTATAGAGATAAAACTCCTTCATTCGTATGATCTTCAGACATTATGATGAGGGGAGGTGATAATCGAGTTGAATTTGTCATTTTCGATTTCGCTTAAGACCGAAAATGCGTCTCCCTGAATTATTTGATATTGTTGGGCAGAATTGTAATCAAACAGATTTTCTTTAACGATCATTACTTCTTATGTAATTTGAATGTGAAACATTCCAAATATAGTAAGAAACGGGGAATGCAAAAGAAGGTCTGTTAACCTGAACCTAAGATATCCCTGATCATTCCAATCAGTTCGTCCTTGAGGAAAGGTTTTGCAAGGAAGTGACTGAAGCCAATTTTCAGGAATTTATTCTGATCTGAATGAGTTGCATAACCAGTTACCGCTATAATGGGGATAGTTTTATAGCCGCTCAGTTTTCGGATTTCCTGCATGGCTTCAACTCCATTCATACCACCGCCAAGGTTAATATCCATCAGTACACACCGATACTGCTTTTGCGCAGCCATCATGATTGCAGAAAGTCCATCTTTGGCAAAATCAATTGATGCCATAGACTGAAGAAACATCCGGATAACATCTTTGTTGACCTGGTTATCTTCAACCAAGAGAAGTAAAGGTTTCTCGGAGGTGTCATTTGAGAGGTTGTCCGGCATAAGGCCGTGTGAAACTTGTTCGTCTTCAAACTTAACCAGATTAAGTGAAGGATAGTCGCAAGATATCCATAGGGTAAACGTTGAGCCTTTGCCAATTTCACTTTCCAGGGTGAGATGAGCACCCATGAGTATCGCCATTTTTGCAGAAATAGTAAGTCCTAACCCGGAACCCTCATGCGAGCGGGAAAGCCCCTCACTACCTTGTCTGAATGCCTGAAAAATAAGATCGAAATGCTCTTTTCGGATACCGATTCCAGTATCCTGAACGGAGATTGTGCCCCATGAACAATTATCTTTTGAGCGTCTCTCAACCCTGATGGTGACGCTTCCTTCAGTGGTGTACTTAATTGCGTTATCAATGAGGTGACTGAGAATGTGAGACAAGAAGTTTCTATCAGCATAGACCCACATATCCTGACTATAATACTCCTGTATGATTGGCAGGTCTTTTTCTTTTGCCTGTGCCTTCATAATATCCACGACAGTGGGGATTTCCTGCATCAGGTTAATTGTCTCAAGCACTGCACTCTGTTTTCCGGCTTCTATTTCTGAGAGTGTCAGGATTGAATTAAGTGTATTCATCAATCGCTTACTGCTAACGAGGATACTATCGGTCATTGAAACTAATTCATTATCCCTTAATTCTTCGTTTAATATCTGCGCAAAACCGTAAATCCCGTTCAATGGTGTGCGCAATTCATGGCTCATATTAGTCAGAATAGAAGTCTTGACCCTGCTGGCTTCCTCTGCTGCATGCTTTGAAGCAATAAGTTCCAGGCGCTCAATTTCCCTGTTTAATGCCCCTGCCACACCTGCCGCAAAGGTTTTTAAAACGCCAAGTTCACCTTCCTGCCAATCATAGGCAGATGCACAATGATCCAGCTGAAGAAAACCCCACAACTCTTCGTTCAGAAAAATCGGGTAGATGACCGCCGTTTTAATATGCTGTGCCTCAGCAATATGCTTTTGGTCTTCAGGTAACTCGTTCGTGGACTGGACAATGAATCTACCGAGCATCATAGCCTTGCACCAATCAGGAAACAGTTTTTTATACTGGAACTTTTTCCTGATGGTCTGAACGACGGGGAATAACTCAGGTGATTTTTCCCAAAGATATATTTCTTCACAAAATGATTCAGATTCTAGTTCAGAGTCCTGAATTTTATAGACCGATATCCGGTCGACCTTAATAGTTTCACCCAATATCTGTAGAGCGCTTTTCATTGCTATTTCGAACCGGGCTTCGGAGAGGAGATACTGGGAGGCAGCCGAAACTCCTCTGATTACCTCATTCTGACGCAGAACTCTTTCCTGATTCATTTTAAGTTCAGAAATATCCTCTACGATTCCAAGTCCAAAAAGTGGAGTGCCGTAATCATCACGGATAAATGCACTGGTAACCTTACACCAAACATAAGCACCATCTTTTCTTCTAAATCGTTTCTGAATATAGAGAGGAGGGGAGGGGGTAGAGGATTTACTATGATGGAGGTATCGTAACAATTCATCATTTGCTTCCTCGTCTGGTGACAAGTCGAATACTGACTTTCCAGTCAACTCTTCAACCTCAAACCCAAGCATGGAAGCAAATGCAGGGTTACATTGCCTTATCCTGGTTCGAAGATCAGATAGTACAATTCCTATACTCGCATTTTCGAAAACAGAAGAAAAACGATGGTCGCTTTCTTTCTTTGCTCTTTCTGCCTCAGCCAGAGTTGTACTGTCAAAGAAGCTTTCAATAAACACCTCCTGATCCTGCATCTTCATTGCAGTAATTGAGGTAATAACAGGTATCCGCTTACCAGTACCACCGTTCAGGTGCAATTTTCGTAAGACGTTCAGTTTCTTTTCTATTGCTATTGTGGGTGAGTCTGGTTCAAACACATAGCCAAAATCATTTCTTGTTTTACCTGTGATCCTTTCTTTATCCAGCCCTATAATCTGTGCGGCGGCGGAATTAACGTTCAATATTTTAAGGGTAATCCTGTCATAGATCAGAATTCCCGCCTGCACGGAATCAATTATTCTCTCTAACTCACGATTACTCTGTTTCACTGAGAAGAGACTTGCAGCGATTTGCTGAGTGCTAAGGGCAGCCTGGCTTTCCAACTCCTTGCGCAACCGATAATCGCGGTAGTGTAACGTGAACTGGTTGGCAAAAAGCCGGTACAGGTTCAGCAGGAATTGATTGGAAGAGGCAACTTCAGAAGAATAAGTGTTAATCGCCACCCCTGCAAGACCTTCTGGTGAAGTAAGGGCGATAAGCAGCACAAATACTTCATTCCCATACTGATCCTCAGTCGTGACGGGGAGTAACCCACTACTTTTGCTGTTCAGCTCACCGATGTAGTTACTATCCAGCAAAGTGGTGAACAAAGCGTCAATGTAGTCAGCCTTCTGAGTAGGGGAAGAAGCAGAGTGATATAATAGTTTTGTATCATCATCAAGAAGAAAGAGTGATGAAGTTTCACAGGATGGGAATGATCTGAAAACCTGCAATCCTTTTTCGATAACCAGCGATAACGAATCCTGTTTTAATCTGTTAAATGTGAACTCGTTGATCAGGTTCATTATCTGCTGCCAATGTTCAAAATCACTCATTTTTGACTCTTTCTAATCTGTCAGCAGCATTTGCGTTATTAATTGGTGTTGATTCAGGATTTCATCAAGAGAAGTATCAAAGAAATCACTCGAAATTCTTAGGATACTCCATATCCGTTCATCGGGCTTTGGAATCTGATTATCCCCTGAAAAGCCAAGGTCAAGGAATCGGGCAGTTATGTTAGCCAGATAGACAATGGGGGAGAGTCCGTCAGAAGTTTCATCTTTCAAATGATGATGTTGTCTGATCGAATTGCCAAGGACCTGAGGAATATTCCAATGATCAGCAACCATTCCACCAACTTCTGCATGGGTAATGCCCAGTAATTCCTGCTCAATCTCAAAAGAATATCCCTCCCGCTCATCTATAAGCTTAAGTACGTTGAGGTATTCTTTTTCTATAGACTCAAAGAAGACCAACTTCCCAATATCATGTATCACTCCGGCAAGGAAGCAGTTTTCCAGATTACCGTATCCAATATGATTACCTATAAGCCTGCTTATGATTCCGACAGCAATTGAATGCTCCCAAAACTTCACGGGCTGAAAATGGATTAGGAGTTTCTTTTTTGAAAACAGATTTATAACCGAGAGAGCAAAGATGATGTTTGAAACCTCATTATATCCCAGCCTGATGATTGCATCTTTAACCGTTTCAATACGACCAGGCAGACCGAAAACTGAGGAGTTAGCTACCTTGAGCAATTTCAAGGATGCAGACTGATCCGAAGAAATCACACGCGCTAATGACTCAGGGGTACTTTTTGGATCACTCAGAGCGAGTGTAAGTCTGGAATAAACGGTTGGAAGCGTAGGGAGCTTCTCAATTTTATTAATAATATTTTGAGGCACGATGGTCAACTCCCACTCCGGATGATTTTTGCAACCGCCATTTCAAACAATGCTTCTTCATAAGAATTGGAAATCTCCCATCTCATCTTTCTTCTTACCCGCATTTCAGCGTCATTTCTCATCTCATCAGTTACGTGACTTGCGTCATTCTGATCAGGCGAAGCTACTGTAATAGTTGGAATACCCCAGGTTTTAAAAAGGACAGCATGATCCGAGCGCAGTTCTGTCCCTGCTGGTAGTAAAACTTGTCCATACCGGTTAATAACCGGTGCAGCGGTAATCATACCATCAGTGATTGATTCAGTTGAAATTATTTGAGCCATAGATATTTTCCGGATGAGAGCTATACAATAAGGAATAATATACCATAATTATCATCATTATCGAAACCTTTTCATAAAAAGTTTAGCGGTTCATTACGTTATGATTTATTTTCATCAGATGCCACCTTGATACCTGACGGACATCGGGTGGCATATCGCCTATTTCCCAACCCGGCATTGTGGTTTCAAGAAAATAGTACTTCTTTCCGGAAAACAGTTTATAGGTTCCCGAATAGCTTCCGGAGGCGATCCCAAGCATCGCGTGACGGTAATACGAACTCCAGTAGATTGCGCAGTCAACCCCCATTCTTTCCAGTAGGATATGCAAGAGCAGTGCTTTTGTATCACAGTCTCCAAACTTTCTATCGAGCATGATAACCGGGTGAAAAAGATCAAAGGCACCACCGGGTCTTTCATACTCAATTTGCTGTACAAAAGCTACAATAAACCGAATCTTATCTTTGCCATTGAATTCCTCTTTTTCACAAATAGTATGAAAACCTCTGGCAATCTTTTCCAGCAGCGGATAACCATTTGAGAACACCCTACTGTAGATACCCCGCCATAGTTGCAACTGATAAAGATCAGGGGATCGGTACTCAAGATCAGGGTCGATTCCTAGCTCTTCAATTGATAATTGCTCAAGTTCCTCCATCATAGAAAGGGCTTGAGTAATGCTTGACTTCAGGATCGAGAGTTCAATGCTATACTCCTTCTCATCCAAAGAGGAGGTAACAAACTGCACCTTGAAATCACGGTTTACATGTTCCCCATCATCATTCTGGATTGTGTACTCCTGCTCAGCCGACCCGGAAAAAGTGCTTTCACAGGAACGGAAAACAGAGCTGGCGAAATAAAAAGCCACTAAAAGCGTAAGCAGTAAAGAAAAGCCGCTTCCTTTTCTTGACCCAGTCATAGAAGCTACCCGATATCAAAGAAAGAAAATTCTGGCATTGGCATCATTGCACTTAGCACCATGCTAACACCGCTCTGAATAAGAAATGCAATTGAGAAAATCACAAGTGCCAGAAGGATACCAACGGAAATATTTTTCTTAGAGATTTCACCAAGTTCATCAAGATCTTTTGTGAGATACATAAAGAAGCGCAGCCCCAGATAAACTGAAGCCAGGGCAGTAAAAGCTGAAACACCCAAATAGAGAATAATAAGCCCCAGTACCTTTGCATAGTCTTCTGGCTGAGTTTGAGGGTTTTGTAACAACCGCATGAAAAGCGTCATTGCTGGGTCCAATACATTTTTCATAATGATAATGGTTGCCAAAACCAATGATCCATTAAAAATTGCAGCGGCGATATTGTTCTCCCTTAACGCCTGTATCGCATCAATTCCACGTGTAAGTCTGGAAAACAGCTTAAAGACAGCAATAATAAACAGTACACTTATTGTAAGCGATAAAAGTATCTGAAAGAGTCCGCTTAACAGGAGAATCCAATCCATGCAGAAATCCTTGTCATTATAAAGAAGTGTTGTTTGATCCGATGACCAAAATAACCAAATGCGCGAAAACTCTTGTGCAAAAACTCATACGGCGCTGCCAATGTGATTTAAAGCAAATCTATTTGTTACCCTGAAGCTGATATTCAGAGGAAATAAACCACTACCCAACAGTTTTGTTACTGCGATTCATTTATTCTTTGGCAGATTTTCACTATTTTAAGTTCTTTCATTCGAACAAATCCCAAAAGGTAAAGGAATCCTGAATGAGTATTTTGCTGGATAAAAAGACCCGGGTTATCGTACAAGGAATCACTGGCGGTGAGGGCTCTTTTCACGCCCGTCAAATGATCGAATACGGTACTAAGGTCGTAGGTGGTGTTACACCCGGTAAAGGAGGAACAGACTTCGAAGGTGTTCCTGTATTCAATACCGTTGCAGATGCTGTAGCAAAGACAAAAGCAGAAGCATCGATTATTTTTGTACCCGCTTTTGCTGCTGCTGATGCAATTCTGGAGGCGGCAAATGCAAATATAAAACTGAAAATCTGTATCACGGAGGGGATCCCCACCCGGGATATGGTTCATGTGTATAATGTAATCCGTAATAAGGAAGTAAGACTTATAGGACCAAACTGCCCTGGTGTTATTTCTCCTGGTAAAGCTAAAATGGGGATCATGCCAGGATTTATTCATAAAAAAGGCAAGGTAGGTGTTGTCAGTCGTTCTGGAACATTAACCTATGAAGCAGTGAAACAGCTTACCGACCTTGGCATTGGTCAGTCAACTTGCGTTGGAATTGGCGGTGATCCCGTTATTGGTTCTCAGTTTAAGGATATTATACGGTTATTCAATGATGATCCTGATACTGACGGCATTGTAATGATTGGTGAGATTGGTGGTACAGCTGAAGAAGAAGCTGCCGCTTTTATTAAGCAGAATGTGAAAAAGCCAGTGGTCGGTTTTATTGCAGGCAGAACTGCGCCTCCCGGAAGAAGAATGGGACATGCAGGAGCCATAATTAGTGGTGGTAAAGGTACTGCTGCTGAAAAAATGGCCGCAATGAAAAAAGCCGGAATTCATGTGGTTGAATCCCCAGCCGAAATTGGAATAACTATGAAGGCTGCCCTTAAGCTGGCTCAAGAGCCTGTAGTAAAGAAGCCTGTTGTGAAGGTTTCAAATCCAGCTAAGGTTGTTGGAAAGAAAACTCCAGCAAAAGCTGCTGTTAAGCCTGCAAAGGCTGCAGCCAAAAAAGCTGCACCAAAGAAAAAGAAGTAACGCTTCTTTCCAGATCAATTTATCGGGCTGGTTCAGAAGTTTCTTGATATTAATGAAGTGATAGTTTCTGTTACTTCAGATGAACACAGGATGTCGAGCTTCTGAAACAGCCTTTTCTTATGTATTTCAAATTAAATGGAGAATATTCGTGGTATCCAGAACACTTGCAATTTTAAAACCAGATTCAATTCGGAACAATGTAACCGGTGAGATCATCGCCATGATCACAGCAGCCGGATTTAGGATTGTAGCGATGAAGACTGTGAGACTCACTAAAGCTTCAGCAGGTGGCTTCTATGAGGTTCATAAAGAGAGACCCTTCTATAAAGATCTTGTTGATTATATGACTTCAGGTCCGTGCCTTCCAATTGTTTTGGAGAAGGATAATGCTGTAGCTGATTTCCGTATACTTATAGGAGCGACCGATCCATCACAGGCTGCTGAGGGTACGATCCGTAAGCGTTTTGCGAAGGATAAGGCAGAGAATGCCGTACATGGCTCTGACAGTGATGAGAATGCAGCACTTGAGATTGCTCATTTCTTTGCAAGAAATGAACTACTGAGTCTGTTGGACTGATGAAGCACAGGTCCTGGAAGACTCTGGATTCAAGAGTCTTTGATGATAACGGTTACTGGAAATATAAAATTGATTCGTTTGAAATAGATGAACAGATAAAGGGTGTCTATCATTACGTTCATTCGCCCGGATCGACACTCGTGGTGCCTTTCTTGAATGATGAGGCAATTCTTCTGGTACATCAATATCGTTATCTCATGCGGGATTCTTTCTATGAGTTCCCTTGCGGTGCCATAAAAGACGGGCTCTCTCCTGAGGAAAATGCACAGGTCGAGCTAAGGGAAGAGACCGGTTATGCGGCTGGTCAATTATCTTTCATTGGGAAATTTGCTCCCTATAACGGAGTTGCCGATGAATGGTGTCATGTTTACACGGCGAAGAATCTCAATCATTTCCCATTACCCCCTGAACAAACTGAAGATCTGTACGTAGAAGCATTTACCCTGCATCAGATTCAGGATTTAATCATCCGGGGCAGGTTTCAGGATGGTATGTCTCTTGCTGCCTGGGGCCTGGTAAACATTCACGGAGGTTCGATGCCATGAATAAAGCATGCATCATACTATTTACTGTACTATTTTCTGTGCTGCTTGGTGCACAGGAGCAGTATTCAGACAAAAGTGGCAGACTGAATGGCGCTGATAAGATCACTGGATTAGAGTCCGGGCTTATCAGAGGCAAGAAAGTAGGCATTGTAACGAATCATACTGCTCGTCTTCAATCAGGTGAGCATATTGTTGACGTGCTTCACAAGAGTGGCATTTGTACGGTGACTGCGATCTTTGGACCGGAGCACGGTTGGAGAGGGGATGCAGCTGCCGGTGATAAAATTGAGCATGGGGTGGATACTGAGACCGGAATCCCGGTTTATTCACTCTATGGCAAGATCAGCAAACCTGACAAAAAGATGCTCAGTAATGTAGATGTCCTTTTGTTTGATATCCAGGACATTGGTGCCCGTTTTTATACCTATATCTCAACTTTGTTTAAGGTCATGGAAGCTGCTGCCGAAAACAGAATCCCTTTTATTGTTCTCGACAGACCAAATCCCCTCAGCGGTAACCTTGTAGAAGGTCCTCTACTCAAGAAAGAGTACACTTCCTTTGTTGGAATTGCTCCTATTCCCGTGGTTCATGGTATGACTGTCGGTGA
>JAEXTR010000379.1 GCA_023406915.1 Bacteroidota bacterium | reverse complement strand
GTATTATCACTGCCGGCTTTTGCAATTTCATTGACAAGACTTCTAGCCCTGATACCATCATCCATTGAGGTGGCACCGAGAGCGTAGATGATTGCTATTTTGGGGTAGCCGCCCCACATATCATCCTGAGGCAGCTGCAGGCTGGTGAGTGAGGCAGAACCGGAAAAGGGCTTCTCTGAGCCAGAGATTTTTTTAATCGTTTCCTGCACGGTATCTATTCTGCCGATCGCATCAATCAAGCCAGCTTTGAGGGCTTCCTGCGGAGTAAAGACGACATAGCCATTTACCAGGGAATCAAAAGTCTGTGATGAAATGTTCCGTGCCTGACATATAGTTTCTTTAGCGGTGCGGTGATACTCATCGATGATTAGCTGGCGCTGTTCCTTATCTGTCTCACTCATTGCATCGCGGGAGAAATTCTCCAGAGCGGATTTGTAGGTAAAGAAGCGCCATTCAGAGAAGCCAATACCAAGTTTATCAAGTGTGCCTTTGAAGAAGGTTCTGCCGGCGAGGTATCCTTCGAGCGTGAGCATGCACACAGGATCCATGACGATGGCATCAGCAACAGTGGCAACCTGATACACATCGATATTTGTGTTGCGGATATATGCCACAATCTTTTTCCCCTGTGCCTTAAAGCGAAGGAGTTCCTGCCGCAATTCCCAGAGGAGTTCACGATTGCCGCCAGCATCAGACAGGTCAAGGTAGACGCCTGCGACAGTATTGTCTTCAGCAGCAGCCTTCAGGTTCTGAATCATATCGAGCAGGGTGACACCGGAATCGAACCACTGAAAGCGCTGATACTTGAGTCCGCCGGGGAGGGCAACCTTGTAGAATGACTGAGAGCTGAGACCCTTGAAGAGGGTGCGGTCATAGGTTCCGATCCTGAGTCCGACAGTGGTGTGGGAATACTGACTGTTTTGGTCATGATGGGTTTGGGCTGAGACGCCGAAGTGACCAAAGCTTACTTCAGCCCCCAGTCTGAAGAGTTTACTTTCGAAGTATCTGCCATTGAGGCGTAAGCCGGGGAGGAGTTCAAGCTGGGCACCAACGCTCCAGCGGTCGCGATAGGCGGACATATTTTTACTGATTACCACATCACCAAAGATGGTGACTTTTTCATTTCCGGCAGGGCGAATTGCTGCTTCGAGCACGGCATAGTTTTCCCGTTCCCTGCCCGGGAGCACTGCTACACCCGAGAGGGAAAAGTGTCTGGTTGTTCTGAACAGGAATCCGGCAGAGAACTGATTGTAGAGGTTGAAAGCTTTACCATCCCCGCTGCTCCAGCCATAGCTGATGCCAGCGCTGATACGTTCATCACCAAAAGCGGCGGATGCCTTGTAGAGTTGAGCGCTTTTATTCAAGTGCTCAGTATGCAGCACCCCAAAACCGAAGTTTGGAACGGCTGCGAAGGCTCCATAGCGCTTCAGGTTCCGGTTCTCTTCGTACTGTGCATACTGGAACAGGAGGTTGGGACCTTCCACGAGGGAGAGGATTGCAGGGTTATCGAAGCCATAGAGCCCGAATCTGCCGGCACCTGACGGCATTGACTGAAAGTCGAGCTGGTGATAATGGTCAATGTACTGCGGAATGGAGGTTCCGGTAAAGAGCAATAAAAGCAGTAGGGAGATGAGAGCTTTGCGACGCATGGGCAGACCTCTAAAATGGTTTGAATGACTCTCTAAAAATAGACAGGAGAGGGAGATAAAAAAAGGTGCGAATGCACATGCATCCGCACCCGAGGAGAAAAAGAAAGGTTTATGGAAGAAGGATCATCTTTTTTGTAGATGAGAAATCACCTGCGCGGAGCGTGTAGAAGTAGACCCCGGCAGCAAGAGGGTTACCGTTAGCAGCAGCGTTGAAGTTCACGGTATGCGACCCTGCCTCGCGGACACTCTGTGCCAGAGTAGCGACGGAATTACCCAATAGGTCATATACCCTCAGGGTGACTTCACTTTTCACAGGAATAGAGAAACTGATTGCTGTGGAAGGATTGAACGGATTAGGGTAGTTCTGATGAAGCTGAAACTGTGATGGCATCAGTGAGACGAGCACTTCATTGAGAAGGCGCGAGGTTCCGTCGAAGTCAGTCTGCCTGAGGGTAACCCGGTAGCTGCCAGATGCCAGATCCGGAATGGTGAAGTGATAGCGTTGCGGGGTGGTAGTAGTGCCGCTGCCTGGTACAAATCCGGCTTCCTGCCAGTTTGAGTTTCCATCCCTTTGATAGAGAACGGTAAAGCCCTGATTATTGAGTTCTGTTGCAGTGCTCCATTCGAGAACGATAGAACCCGCATTGGGCACAGCCGTGAAAGAGAGCAATTCGACCGGAATGATTCCGTCCCGGATAGAATAGACCTTACCATCTGTTCCGCTTGCGAGGAGGTATTGGGTACCAGACTTTGTAAGAGCCAGGAGGTCCTCAGTAATTCCTGTGTTCTGTACAGGTACCATTTGAGATGGGGAAGAAGAGCGGAGCAGCAGTCCACCAGTTCCCACAGCCCATACATTATTTATATCAAATGCAACCACATCGTGTATAAGGTTTTGCTGCAGGGCAAGTGTATCTGTGAGGAGCTGGACAGACTGGAAGCCATCAGTTGTTTTATACACTGCACCTCTTTCGCCACACACGAAACCACGGAGTTCATCAAGCATATATATGCCGGTCAGTTGTCCGCTGGGTGACACCATAGTGCCATGGCTCCAGGTAACGCCGTCGGTGGTTTTGAAGATACGTTCACCGGAACCGCATGCATATCCGAGAGTCGGGGAAAGCATATTGATATCATACAGGGTGGTGTTCAGCAATGATACCTGTGTTGACCAGCTTGTACCGCCATCTGTAGTATAGAGGACAGTTCCCTCATTTGAAACCATGTGTGCCGCTGTTGGGGTATGGAACTGCATTTTGTAGAAGCGGGTTGTAGCAGAACCTTGTGTGCGATCAGTCCACGTGCTGCCATTGTTTGTAGAAACGAAGAATCCACCATTACGGCCGCATGTGTAGATGGTTGATCCGAACTTTACGGCATCGTACAGAATGTTGCCGGTAATAAAGGAAGTTTTATCCCAAGTAGTGCCGTTGTTTGTTGAAATGTTAATTTCACCCCGATCACCGGCGATCACGATATTCTGATCCTGGTCCAGGCGTATGCCATACATATCGCGGGAACTGTTTGAGGCTGGGATCCAGGTCAGACCGTTATCATCAGAATACAAAAGAGTGCTGCGGTAAGCACCGGCGAACAATCGGGTGGCAGATTTAAAACTGGTTCTGATTACTTCAGACGTCATAGTGTTTATTTCTGTCCATGATGTACCGGCATTGGTCGTGCGATAGCCTAAGCCATTCGTGCCGAGAGCAACACCATTATTGGCATCGGTGAAGTGAAGCGTGTACATGGCACCGCTAACGATCTGACCGACAAATGAAAAGGTTGCGCCGGCATCGGTGCTCTTTGCGAAGGCGCCCAGAGTTCCTGTTGCATAGAGGGTAGTTGGGGAAACAGCGGTAACTGCATAGAAGGCGGAGGTTGAACCAGTAACGGTGCCAGCAGTCCAGGAAGTGCCGCCATTGGTAGTCTTCAGGAACCTGCCGGATGCACCAACGATGACGCATTCATTGGTGTTAAGCCATGCCATGGAGTACATTGTGTTGGTGTTACCAGTGTTGATACCGGTCCAGGTTGCGCCACCATCGGTGGTTTTCAGGACATTAAAGTTATTATTGCTGCTGCCGCATGCATAGCCAGTTGTAGCATCTAGCATGACCAGATCATTGATGCCGCCAGTATAGCCAGCCGCAGAAACAGTATTCCAGGTTGTACCTCCATCAGTGGTTCGCCAGATAGCGCCGCCACTGCCGGCAACCAGACCCAATTGCGGGGTTGGGAATGCGATTGTGGTGAGGTTATCTCCCGCAGCAAAAGGGGAAGTGAGTTCGGTCCAGGATATACCGTTATTGGTGGATTTAACGACAAAGCTTTTAATACCCAGATTGTATCCAACAGCGAAGAGATTGCCGGAAGCTTCGCTGAAGTCACGCAGGTCACCCTGGAAGGTTGCCTTCCTGACAGGGATGATGGTGTGCTGGGCGAGACCAACAGAGAAGGCAAAGAGTATCAGCATGGTTGCAAGGTACAGAGTTTGTTTCATAAGGCTCCTTATTGAAGACACATAAATGATCAGATGATTTGTTTCTTTTATGATAATCTACTGAATTCCTGATACAATTAAAAAGGGAGAAAAATGATTTGTTGGAATGTCAGAAATATTGATTTGGAATACGAACTGCTGTGCCTGTGCGTTCGTCAAAACAGAGGAGTGCTATAGAAGTACGGATGTATATGGCTGCTGATTGAAACCATTTGCGTATTTTTGCACTGTAATTTCAATGATATTGATAGAAAGAAACAAGAGTATGGCTAATCCCCGTTTATCCGGATGGAAAGATAAAATCCTTTTTACCCCAGGACCACTCACCACAAGTAAAACCGTGAAAATGGCAATGCTGCGTGATTTGGGTTCCAGAGACTTCACCTTTGTTGAAATGATTAAGGAAGTGCGCAGGAAGCTTGTTGCGCTCGGAGGTGTTGATACCGCTGAATATGATACCGTACTGATGCAGGGAAGCGGGACGTTCGGTGTGGAGAGCGTGATAACATCTGCAGTGCCAAAGGATGGGAAGCTGCTGATTATTATCAATGGTGCCTATGGAGAGCGAATCAGGAAGATGGCGCAGATTCATGGGATAGCCTTCGCGGAACTGGTGTATGGTGAGGATGCACTTCCAGTGCCTGCTGATGTTGAGAAAGTGCTTGCCGCAGATACATCGATTACGCATGTAGCGGTGATTCATTCCGAAACAACATCAGGGCTGATTAATCCGGTTACTGAGATTGGCGCTGTGGTAAAAAAGCATAATAAGGTTTACATTGTTGATGCCATGAGTTCTTTTGGCGCCGTGCCTGTAAATCTGAATCAGGCGGGCATTGATTTTATTGTGAGTTCCTCTAATAAATGTATTGAAGGGGTTCCTGGGTTCTCTTTTGTAATAGCGAAGCTTGATGAGTTGAAAAAGATTGGACCATCGACGAGGTCGCTGTCACTTGACCTGTACAGTCAGTGGAAGGGGCTTGAAGAGAGCGGACAGTTCCGTTTCACCCCACCCACCCATGCGATCATGGCATTTCATCAGGCATTGCTGGAGCTTGAAGAAGAGGGGGGTATTGAGGCACGGGCAGCGCGGTATAAGCACAATTATGAGGTGCTCCAGGCAGGAATGGCTGAGCTTGGATTTAAAGAGTATGTGCCAAGAGAGAACCAGGGGTATATCATTACTTCTTTCCTGTATCCTGAACACAAGAATTTTGACTTTGGTGAGTTTTACCGTCGTTTGAATGAAAAGGATCAGGTTATTTATCCCGGTAAACTGAGTAAGGCAGATTGCTTCAGGATCGGGAATATAGGCAGATTGTTTGAGCAGGATATTTATACCCTGCTGGCGGCGATCCGGTCGACTCTTGAGGAGATGAAAGTCACCCTCTGATTTCACAACGCCTACTATGATTATACGAAGGCAGATGCAGTTCACTTTTCGGACCGCATCTGCCTTTTTCTTTTTCCCCCGTATCTTTCATTAGCGAAATATTATTTATATATTTCCTGCAAGAATTCCCTCCTACATTGTGTGTGTAAAGGCTCATTATGCGATATATTGGTATTTATGCCAGGATAGCAGTGTTGCTGTTCCTTGGGCAGAGTATGATCATTCCCCAGGTGTTAGAAACGGGAGTGCTGAAGACAAGGGTTACAACATTCATCAATGCATTGCCCGGGTCAGGTACGGATGAGTATGTACCTCCTACAGCATCACAGATAGACTCCTTCCAGGCAACGATTCTGCATCTTTTGTCCGATGACCCCACTTCGGCACATGGGATGGCTGCCTCTTATGGATACCGGGTGACGGTGTTTACCGACACATCATTTCACCCTGACCGGGTGCATTATATCATAGAGAAACAAAACCTGAGTGTGAATTATTGGGGTATTTTTATTCTGAGTCAGATGCCGGAGCGGCAAAACCTATTTATACAATCACCTCATCCATTGTTTGATTATAATACCGGTTTACAGGGGGTGATTATCTATAACACTACATCAGCCCGGGCACTGGCAATCGCGGGCGCGCATCGCTGTAACAGTTTAGATACTTCGGTTTGTGCAGGAAGCACAACTGTATGCACGGGGGACACTACTGCTTTCAGCCGTTCAGATCAGGCTCATAACACAGAAGATTTTTTTTATGCAATGACTGAATTGATGCAACAACAAATACCTCAACTGATTGTGGTGCAAAATCATGGATTCTCAAAGGGTGTGAGTGACCCCCATCTGATCATGAGCAACGGCACGAAAGTGACCCCGATAACCGATTATTTGTCGACGCTGAAAACGAATCTGCTCGCCATAGACCCAACGCTGACATTCAAGATACTTCACATTGATACGACATGGTCAAAGCTGACCGGAACGACGAATGTTCAGGGGAGGCTGATCAATGGAAGTATTGACCCCTGTACGAAGAGTGCCTCCACATCACAGGGCAGATTTTTACATATAGAGCAGGCGAATACCGGATTACGGGACAATGAGACGAATATGCAGAAGCTGGCGGATGCATTGGCAGGTACGATTCCGTCCAATCCGCTGCCGGTTGTGTATGGTTCTTTGCATGCTGCCAGAATTGAACAGGGGGTGCAGATAAGCTGGACGACGGTGACAGAAGTGAACAGCTATGCTTTTGGCATTGAGAAGAAAAATAACGATAAAAGCGAGTGGGTGCAAGTGGATGAGGTCAGGGCAGGGGGGAACAGCAATGCCCCACGGACCTATGTATGGGTTGATGCGAATCCGGGTCCCCTACCAACGATGTACCGGTTAAAGCAAATAGATACCGATGGTTCATACCATTATTCACCAACAATGACGATTACGAATGCACCTGAGCAGATCAGTATTTCGGAGCCATATCCTAATCCATTCAATGCCAGTACTGTGATTAGGCTGGAAATATCAGAGAATGCGCTGCCAGTCAAGGTGAGGATTATCGATCTGACCGGAAGTGTGAAAGAAGTATTTTATCATCCATCAATGAGTAAGGGGATGTATTCAATACCGGTACATTTCACCGAGTATGCGAGCGGGATTTATCTTATTTCAGTGATAGCAGGAGGTTATCACAAAGTAATGAAAGCCGGACTGGTGAAGTAGTTATTTCTTTTTCTGGGTTTTATCACCACTGATACCCCACCTACTGATATGCTGCACTGCGAGGACACTGACAGCGGCTGTCTGTGCAACGGCGAGAGCGTATTCAAGAACCGATAAACCTTTACCCTGGTCAAGTTTAATACTTAGGGGTGAGAGGATATCTGCGTTAATTCCAGTTCCGGTTCGTGTGCGGGCGGCTGATTTTCCGGCGATCTGCATGCGGGTCAGCATCCAGATGTTTCCCTGTAACTGTTCGGTTACAGCAGAGTCGCGACCGGTTTCGAACTGAAGGTTTTCGAGTTCAAGAAACAGGAGGGGAAGGGTGTAATCGTAGTTCCTTTCTGATACAACAGAGGGGTGGGGTTCTTCCTGAGCAAGGAGTGTACCTGCACAGAGGAAGATTACACTGAAAAGCGAGGTAAGAAAGGCTTTCATAACAAACGCCTGATTTGAATCCGGATATTGGTGAGGTTGACAGCCAGCAGTGCGAGCAACAGGATGCCATTCTCCATTAAGACGGTTGCTGCGACACCTGGTTCCACAGAAAAACCGAGATCCAGGATCCACCCCTCAATCATACCCTTTGCAACCATGATCAATACCACACCTGCAACATGGATAAGTATGATGATGCTTCCGAGAATGAATGCGTAAAAGCGGATGATATCGGTGTACTTTACACCAAGCTGAATCAGAAGGCGGATACGTTCAGAAGATCTGGAAATTACCAACTCCAGGCAGATGATAAATACCATGACGGAGAGGAAGATAAGCATGGAGCCGATGAATCCAACGGATGCAAGGGAGGCATTGAGCAGCAGATTCAGTTTACTGCTCCTCAGTTTTTCGGGGTTGGTTTCATAGGATTTTGCCTTCATAAAGTTCAGCAGATCTGGGTTTGACGGGTCTGCAGTCTCCATAATTACACGGCTTGGGAGGTCAGCCTTGCCGGAGCCGTATTCACTTCTTGACCACCTCAGGAATGATTCGGGTACGAGGACGGTATTGATACGGTCGCTTAATCCGGCGATCTTCCCGGTGAACTGACCAGTTTTACCATTGCCTGTAATGGTGATCTGGAAGATCAGCTTTTGCAGCATATCCTTTGAAATTTGGGGCATGCTGTGTCCTGGGGCGAAGCCAAAATTGTAGAGAGCGAGGTAGTCGGATGGCAAGATCACAGGAACGACCTTATCCCCCTGATTCCATTTCCATGCTGCGCTTTCGATATCGAGATATTTATCGGGTACAGATTCAAAGAAGATTTCTGAGCCCATGTGCATCCCCTGATTATTGACATCCACGAGGAGCATGATTCTGAAATTACTGGATAGGAAGCCATCAGCACGGCGGACAAATTTTTGTGATCTGATGGTATCGAGTTCACGCTCAGAGAATCCGCTGCGGGAAATGCTGAGCGTGTTGAGGATGGAAACCTGTTTATGAATGATAATAAATTCGGAGCGGAGCAGATTGTTTTTTGCACTCAATAGCGTGCTGACATCAAGAAAGAGCTGAATGCTGATAAGCAGCAGAAACAATCCAAGCAATGATCCGGTGATTGCGCCAGCGATCTGCAGTTTGCTGTGGGATCTCCAGAGAAGTCTGCGGTACATCATAGCTTCACCTGTGCGGTTGGTGTATAGCTGCCTGTATTGCCCAGAGTAGTAAGGACAATTCCTGCTTTTCGTTTATTGCTTTCTGATCTGATAAGGTTGAGTGCCTTTTCACTGTTTTCTTCGTCCAGATGACTGAATGGTTCGTCAAGGAGGAGGAGATCAAACGGCTGGACTAATGCGCGGAGGATAGCGACACGCTGCTGCTGACCGAAGGATAGTGTTCTGACAGGTCTGCCCTCAAGGAAGGGGAGTAGTGAGAGCTGCTCAGCCATCGCATTGATGTGGCTGATATCAGGGATGCCGGTGAGACTGCCTTTCAGCATGATGTTTTCCATCCCGGAGAGATCATCGAACAGGCGGAGGTCCTGAAAGACTATTGATATGTGTTCGCGCCTGAGTGATGCCCATTCCAGCGGTGGGATGGTACGTATGTCTTTGTTATCTATAAAGATAGTACCGTGGTAATCCTTTCTGATACCGTAGCAGAAGTGAATGAGAGAGGTTTTCCCCCTGCCGGATGTGGAGGAGATGAGGAGAGATGATCCGCTTTCGATGGGCAGATTCAGCGGCCACACTTCTTTGCTATGGTCGGGCATCTCTGCAATGGGAACCGGGATAACTCCGGTGAGTTCTATGCGCATAGGGTGTAAAAGTCCGTTTCAAAATATGAAGGAAAACTACACAAAAAATACTTATTGAGAGCAAAGGGCAATGCGTTTTGCGCCGGGGGGTGAACCGGCAGAGGTATTTCCATTGCCCTTCTTGGTGAACTTCGGTATCTTTACAAACTGAATTAAATCACAAAAACACAGAAAACGAATTACTGAAAGGTCAGTATGAACTATCTTGTATTGCTGCGGCACGGACAGTCGCAATGGAATCTTGAAAACCGCTTCACCGGATGGGTGGATGTGGACCTCTCTCCACTTGGCGAAGAAGAAGCCCAAAAGGCGGGGGAAGCCCTTAAAAAGACAGGCATAAAGTTTGATCGTCTGTTTACTTCAGTGCTAAAGCGTGCAATGCGTACAGCAGATATTGCATGGGAAGTTGCCGGTTTTGAGCCAGTGCCGGTTGAACGGCATCAGGCATTGAACGAAAGAATGTATGGTGATCTGCAGGGGTTGAATAAAGCCGAAACAGCAGAAAAGTATGGTAAAGAACAGGTTCATCAGTGGAGGAGAAGTTACGATATCAACCCTCCCGGTGGTGAAAGTCTGAAGGATACCGCTGCAAGGACCATCCCGTACTATCAGGAAAAGATCGAATCGTTCGTAAAGAATGGTGAAAATGTTCTTGTTGCTGCGCATGGAAACAGCCTCAGATCATTGGTGATGTTCCTTGATGACCTCAGCAAAGAAGAAGTTCTGGAACTCAACATACCTACCGGCAATCCGCTGGTGTATGAGTTTGAAGATGGTAAGATCGTAAAGAAGTATTACCTGATCGAAGAATAATCAGTTCAGGGAGCCGCTTTCACCTGAGCGGCTCCGGTTTTTGTTATATATCCCTAAAGGTGAAGCTATGAAAAAATTTTTCTTTATTCTTTTGATTGCTACTGCGCAACTGAGTGCACAGTATATAACACCCAATAATGGTGCGATATGGAATCTGGATAGTCTGGTATTTCATTCAATGGGCGCAGTTACGGGCACCTTTCCGAATTATAATGTCAACTCCCTGATCACCGTATCAGCGGCAGATAAAGTAACCGTGCCCCCTGGCGCGATTGTTACTTTCACTGCCGTGGCAGCAGGGTTTGAGGTCAATGGTATCTTTTCGGCAGTAGGAACGAACAATAACATGATCACGTTTACTGCCACAACCCCTGATTCTCTTGGTGGATACCAGGGATTCCGATTCAACGATACCTCAGTTGATGCAGAGTGCGCAATCAGTTTTGCAAGGATTGAGTATGCGTATTACGGACTGCGTGCAGTTGGTGCATCCCCAACCTTTACTGATAATGTGCTTTTCAAATGCCGCAGAGGTGTGAACCTGAGTTCATCCTCCCCAATGGTTGCGAGGAACTACATTGAACGGAGTTATGAGTATGGCATTACTTTGACGCTTGGTTCTTCGCCGCAGATTCTGAACAATACCCTGGTTAATAACAATACGCAGAACACCTCTGCAAAGAATCAGATCAGTATTGGTACGCAGGGAAATAACTCCCCAATCGTGAAGTATAACACCATTTATGGTTCTGTGTATCACAGAACTGGTGGTATCAGTGTTTCCACGATCATTGGGGGAAGTGCCGGTGGTGAGATTTCCTACAACACTATTTACAATAATAGCTTTGGTATTTCATTTTTCGGTTCAACTGCCACGACGAAGGTGCACGGAAACATTATTTATAATAACACCATCAATCCTGACCCGATGGTATCAGGAAGTGGTATTAACGTGAATGGTACTTCCGGCAATGCACCGGTATTCACGCGGAACCAGATTTTCGGAAACTACTGGGGGGTCACTGTTCAGAACGGAACAAGCATTCAGGCGGGTCCGAGTCCGAATTTCGGAAACCTGATGAATGCTGATACCACCGATGATGGTAAGAACGAAATCCATGGCAACATGCAGGGTGCAGTGAAGTATGATTTCTTTAATAACTGCACCAATGATGTGTATGCTCAGAATAACGACTGGGGTGTTTATGACTCTGTCTCAATCGAAGCAAATGTTCATCATAAGGCGGACTCTTCACTGCGTGGTACCGTTTTCTTTATGCCGTTCAGTGCATTCATTCCAGTTGAGTTGACACTCTTCACCGCATCAGTGCAGAAGAGTGGTGTAACCCTGCAATGGAATACTGCCACCGAGACCAACAACCTTGGTTTTAGTGTACAACGTGCAGTAAAAGAAGGTGAATGGCAGACACTTGGATTTGTGAATGGTGCCGGCACCACAACACAACCCCAGCGTTATAGCTTTGTTGATCCCATGATACCCACAGGCAAAGTGCAGTACAGAATAGTTCAGACAGATATGGATGGAGCAACGACTGCTTCATCACCAATTACTGTTGAGTCAGATGCAATGCCTACGGAGCATTCACTGGCACAAAACTATCCTAATCCATTCAATCCGTCGACGACTATTGCGTTTACGGTTGCCGGCAGCAGGATGCTTCCTGTGACGCTGGAAATCACCGATGTTACTGGTCAGGTTGTTGATCTGTTGATTGATGAGGAACTGAATCCAGGTACCTATAACCTGCAATGGAATGGCACAGCCTTTTCATCGGGTGTGTATTTCAGCAGGCTGACGGTTGGTAATTTTACCGAAAGCAAAAAGATTGTTCTGATGAAATAATGGTCTGAAGACTTTTTAGAAAAGCCGCTCCGGAGTAGTTCGGGGCGGCTTTTTTGTTTGGAGGGGATAGTGGTATTTTTGCAAATGATTTTACGACACTAACAGAATGGATGTTTTTAGATGAGAGTTCTGATCACGGGTGCTAATGCCGGAATTGGTAAGGCTGCTGCACTGAAGTTGCTACAGAAGGGACATACTGTCTTCATGGGAAGCCGTGATGTGGCAAGGGGGGAGGCAGCGCTCAGAGAGTTAACAGAGATAACCGGATCAGGAGGCGCAAAACTAATACAGATTGATATGTCGTCGGTGGAGAGTATCAGAAGGGGTGCGGGCCAGATCATTGCTGATGGAGGTGTTGATGTACTGATCAATAATGCGGCGCAGTTTGATCTGAGTGTTAAGCAGCCAGTCAAGTCTATTGATGGAGTAGAGACGGTATGGATGACGAATCATATAGGTCCCGCATTATTAGTGAGGGAGTTGCTTCCGGCATTGCAGCGAAGTGGAGATGCAAGGGTTTTAACGGTATCCTCAAAAGGGCTTCGATTACAGCCCTGTAAGAAAATCCGTTTTGATGATCCGGAATATGAAACCGGGGGCTATAGCGTACCTTCGGAGTACTACCAATCAAAGCTTGCCCAGGTGATGTACACATTTCATCTTGCGAAAGAGTTATCCAGCAGTGGGATTGCGGTGTATGGTGTTGAGGTAACCAATGTGAAAATTGACCTTACCAGATATAAAGGGTTGTCACCTTTGCTGAAATGGGTTTATGCTGTTAAGAGCAGGCTTTCTATAACCCCAGCGCAGATGGCTGAAACATACTGTTATCTGGCGGAAGCCCCAAGGGCTGAGCTTTCTGCAGGTGCGTTTTATGATGAACACAAGAAAGTAGTGCCAAATTCGGCTTACAGCAGGAACGCTGAACACATCCGGCAACTGGTGGAGTTGACAGAAAAGTATCTTGGGCGGTTTTAGCGTACAGACTTTATTGCATGTGCGTATAACCTCGTATCACCAGACCAATCATTCTTGGGACGGTAAAAGCTGAAAGTTATCTCATGAGCATCATCTTTATGACTGAGTGATGATTACCTGCCGTCATTCTGCAAAAATAGATGCCGGATGGAAGATGGCTTCCATTCCATTGGAGTGAATAGGTGCCAGGTATAGCCTGCTTTTCTACAAGTGTTGTAATTTCGGCACCCAGAACATCATAGACCTTCAATTGTACCAATGTCGTTTTTCCATCTATTTCCGGAACAGTGTACCGAATGATTGTTGCCGGATTAAAGGGGTTTGG
>JAEXTR010000152.1 GCA_023406915.1 Bacteroidota bacterium | reverse complement strand
CGTCAAAGATTATGGATCAGGCAGAAACAGGTGGGGCGATTATCTCGGCATGGCACTTGATCCGGTTACAGAAGAAAACTTCTGGATGATGACAGAATTTGCCAAAAAGAATAATGTTTGGAGCAATTGGATTGGTGAAGTCCGGGTAACACCGGTTTCTGGTGCCTTTCTTGTGAATCATACAAAACGAATTAATTTTGGCACCAAAGATGTTACCGGAGAGTCACTGACCCTCCCAGTGACTGTGCAAAATGCAGGAAGCGTCTCCGCTGTTCTGACAGGTCTAATGGTGAATAACAGCGCTTTCACTGTTGTAAATTCTATTCAATTTCCATACACAATTCAGCCATTTGACTCGCTGAAGCTGAACGTCCGGTTTGCCCCCTCAACCAGAGGAGTGTTCGCTGATACGCTGCACTTCTTGGGATCATTCGCACAGCAGGGGGGAACAGTACTGCATGGGACCGGATATGAGATTAACCCTGCCGTCTCCCGCACATTGTACGCACTTTCTGGTTCAGCTGACGGAGAGAAAGTCTATACTCTTAACAAGGAGAACGCCTCAAGTACCTCAATAGGGAATCTGTTCTATCAAAATGTGAAACCTGCAGGAATACACCCGAAGACACAGGTAGCTTACGGTTTTAAAAGTGATAGCCTTACAGAGATTGTCAGGATTAATGCTGCATTGGGAGACGCATACCGCTATGGAACTGTCAGAATAGGACAAATCACCGCTGCTGCATTTGATACATCCGGTGCCCTGTATGCAGTCACCGCAAAGAATCACTTATACCGTATACAGCTTGCCGATACAACATTTCTCTATCTTGACTCGGTGAAGTGTGCAGTGAATTCCATGGTATTTCATCCGAGTAGTAACGAGTTGTTTGGGGCTGCCTACCGGCCAATAGGTACACCAAGGGATCTGATTATCAGGATTAATACTTCGAACGGGGATACTACTCACGTCTGCAAAACTGGTAAGAATGCTAATACTACCGGAATGGTATTCGATGAGAATGGAAAACTATTTGCTTCCTCAGGGAATCCCAGTCAGAACAGCATCCTGTTCGAAATTCAAACAAGCACTGGAACAGTTACCGATATTGGTACAACCTCGGTAAAGAACCTTATTGGTCTGATGTATGCAGGTAATGCAGTGAGTTCCGTCAGTGACCAATCTGCTGATCTTGTTCCGGAAAGCCTGATCCTTTCACAGAACTATCCAAATCCATTCAATGCAGAAACCAGAATCAGTTATAGTATTGGAAGTCAGGCAAAGGTTCAGTTTGATATATACAATTTGTTGGGAGAAAGGATACTTTCCAGTCAGGAAGGTGTCAGGGAAGCAGGTGTGCATTCGTTTTATTGGCGGGGAGTCAATGAGTACGGAGTTGCATTGCCCGGCGGAGTGTATTTCTGCAAGGTCAGTGCGGTACAGAGTGATAGGGAGTATTCAGCCATTATCAAACTGGTATTATTGAAATAATTGAGGAGGTGACCCTGCTATCGAAAAGACCATGAGCAAAGAAGGTTAAACTGCTATCCCGTATTTGCTGAAAGCAATGGGCAAATTGAGTTTCTAAATGCTCAGATTGTTTTGGTCGCCATTATCAGCCGAATAGAAGTCACAGGCGATATGATCATCGGGCACTGACCCCGGAGTGGGTCAAAGATTTATAGAATAAAATCGAGAGAGGGTGACCCGACCCCAGAGCGGGTCGTACCTTACTCAGAATAAGACTAATTCTGCTCCAAGCCTCCGCCGAAGGAGGAATCAATATCTGCCACCATTTTTTCATTTGACTCTCAGTTTGCCCAAAGCAATAATCTTTTCCTTGATTTTTCATGTGGAAATAGGTAGAATGCACTGTTAGATTTCATCAAAGCCCCTTTTGGGGGTCACTTCTAAATTCGGGAAAGCATGAAATACCGATTATTCTTACTGTGCATCATTCAGGCTTTGGTATCCCAGACCTTCGCACAGGATTTTACCGGAAGTTTACCCCATATACCAGTCATTTGTATCTCCAGGTTTAATCCTGAGAGTGCACGCGGGAAACACATTTTCGAAAACCTGAAAAACCTTGGAGCCGATGCTCTCCTCATCCCTGAAAGTGGCTGGAATTCAGGAACCTTCCCAACAGGCAAGGCTTCAATTATCAATATTACTCCCTCCGACTCATCAAATGCCTTTGATATTACCCGATATGTTGATGCTGCCTATTCTGTGTGGGAAGCAGAGGGGACACCATTTGCTGGTACAAATCTTAAGATTGCTGTCAATCCACAAATCGGGATTGCAATACCAGACAGTGGCTATGTTCGCTCTCGGGGAACTACTCCAGGTCTTCTGATCCGTGGACCAGGATACAGACAGAAAATGGTGTATGATAGTTATGGTGAACCTACCCACAGCCAGATGGTTTACTCTGCATCCTTTTTCTTGAAATTCGAAAAGTCATCGTTGGTGAAGCTCGATTCTCATGTTGTTCTGGGTGAGCTTCAGGTTGCTGTAAGGAATCAGAAGTATCCGGACTCTCTTTTGATTATGGACCAGCGTCAACTTACTTATGGAGATATTCTCAGGGCAGAGACAGATGGCTGGTTTGTCATGCATTTAATCTATCATTATAGCAGTCTTTTCCCTGATGAGAATAGTACGCATGACCCGGAATCAAATGAGCTACCATTCCTTATTGAATTCCCGGTTTTCTGGCAAAATATACCGGGCACTACGCTTTATATCGACAAGGTAGTAGTGTCAGAGCCCAGAGGTTTTTCGCTTGCTCATGATCCTATGGTAAGGGAGTATTTTGTTGACATTTTCCGGGAGCAACGAAACGCCCATCTCCTCGATAAATGGTTTGCCATGCCTAAACCATCCTTCGCTGACTCACAATTTCCCTATCGTGTAATCGATTCACTGGCAAACCTTGCAATGGAGTTACGTGATGGAGACCGGAAATCAGAAATTAACCCTTCCATCTATTCGATACTCTATCTGAACCTGAGGGAACAGGAGTCTGGCAGTGTCATAGAGTCCGCACTCTATCCGGAGGCTGGTGTCGTGTTCCCTAAGTATAGTTCAGGTAATTCCGATGCGACATCAACTCGACAGATGATCAATGCAGTTCATACCGGTTTGCTGTATGGTGCATCTCAAGTATGGATTGATTCCGGTTTGCTGGTGGGGGAAGGTAACGACTTCGGTAGCACTGATTCTGCCAGTCAGCATGAATCTGCATTGATGATGTTCATGCAGGAAAAGATCATCCCGCGATTAAAGGGTGAATTTGGCAGAACTATGAAACTGTTAAAGAGTCCCATAATTACCACCAGGAAAAAGATCGACGCAGGCGGAATGTTACAACTTGGTGAAGGTGTCAGCGCATATAGCAAAGGAGAATCAGTCATTGAATTTGGGGTCTATCTCAATGATACTGTTGGTTGTGGATCGTTTCTGTATGCTGTGAATGGGAGTGATACGCCGAATGAATATGGGGATTCTCTCATTTTTTCATTTCCACGCAACCATGAGCCTTACCAAAATTATCTGATCCGTAATATCATAACGGGTGAGACAGAGACCGTCCCGAAGAATCAGACTGGTGATGTGAAGTTCGTAGCAGCTGTTCCAGCAGGCGACGCCAGACTTTTTGAGATTGTGCCCGCAGCGACCCGGAAAGGGAAACGCTCACTCGTTTTCGATGAAAATATGTTCCACGATCTTATAATCAATAAAGAGGATACCCTGTTGATTCATGCAGGTGTCAGACTCACAATGCTTAATGGTACATCTATACGAAACAATGGTACGTTGATTGTACAGGGAAGTACGGATAGTGTCAGGATTGATTTTGTAAACCATTCAGGAAACAATGGTATCTATAATAATGGTACACTACTGATCGATGGATGTAACATGAGCAATGGGGTCTATGGTGTAGTTCTCCAAAGAGGAACACTGGATCTAGCAAACTCAGTAATTTCAGGCTGTGGAACAGGACTCTTGCTTCATGGTTCGGAAGTATCTCCTCGTATTGCAAAATTAAGTGATTGTTTGCTGACTAATAATGGTTTTGGAATCTTTGTTGCCAATAGCACAGTATCACTTAATGATGTTGTAACTAACCAAAACGGAACCGGAATCGCTGTGTTTGAAAACTCTGTTCTGCTTTCAGATAATGCCCTTCAGCAGGTAACTATTGATAACGTAGCAACCGATCTTTCAGTCAGCAGAAGCCTGCTTTATTTTAAAGAATCGGTATCTGATTCAGGCAGAAAACTGACTTTGAGCATTGAAAAAAATTCTTTGCTGATCAATGGGGAACAAGGCAAAAAATCAAATGAAAAGCCTTTATCTATGGTGCTCAAAGCAATGCAGTTAGCGATTTCTGGTGATACTACCGTAGCAGTAAGAATCTGTAATGAGTTATGGGGTGAATATCCCGAATCAGAACTGGCGGCAATAAGCTTGCTGGTGGTAAAGTATGTCTCATCCAGACAGGTACTTCATCAGTTCCCGGTTTTTCTGGATGTGCTTGCTGGTTCTTCATTTTCATCTCCTCTGCGTTTAGCATCTGATATGATCAAAAGCAGTGGTTCATTTTCTGAATTGGAAGCCTTGGAACTGCGGTACAATGAACCGGAATACCGGGAAGCACTTCTCTTTGCACTCTTCAGGCACGCAATACTGAGCCATCAGCAAGAATCAGTTGTTGAGTCCATCCTGAGCAAAATGCAAAGTGATTTTTCAGCATCAACCCTAACACAGGCAGCAAAACTGATGTACAGTATGCAGAAAAGTAGGTAAGACATGAGCTATGATTTACTGAGCAACAAACTGGGATTTGATTATCAGGAATCCTCGGGTGATTGTGGACAGCGTGCATTGATTCACGCACTCCTCTTGCTTGGAATCCCAATCAATAAATATCAGGCACATAAATTCACTGATGTACCACGCTGGCTTGCTAATGTAAGAGGTACGGATGACAAGCAACTAATCAGGGGTATCAGAAAAGCAGGGTGTCAGGCGGTATCGTTGCATATTTCCGGGGAACTGAAGTTCAGGCGTGAAGTGGATAAGCATTTGAAGAAAGGCATACCGTTGATCGTGTGCGCTGAAGAGTATCAGCATTGGGCAGTGCTTGCCGGTAAATATGATGATGAGTATTACTATTGGATCGACTCAAGTGAATCTGAATTGTACGGTGTTTCAAAATGGAAAGACGTTGAGTATTGGTTAAGGAACGATGTTGACGGATACAGGGAGTATTATGCGATCGGCCTGATCCCACGGGAACAGGGTGAACTGAAAAAATCAATCGTCCCGAATTTTCGGGCTGTCTATACTATGTTTGGAGACGATGAATTTGCAGAATATTGGGGTTACTACCTTCAGGATTTATTAGGTATCTTTGATACTCCTGCCAGGAAGCGTAAGGTTATCACGGCTGAAGAGTTTTTTGAGCGCTATGGAAAAACAATCTACGAAAATGTTTGCTACTTTGCCTCAGAGGCTGATGTTCTCAGTCTGAAATGGGAAATCAGAAACTACGAACGGGTTGCAACTGCCCATCATCTGACGCTTTCGGAAGAATTTGCGCCAGGGGCTATCTCGAGCTTATCAGCTGCACTGACAGTTATTGCCTGTAACTCCATGTAACGGTTGTAATTTCTCTCAGCTGTTTCAAGATAGTCATTGAGATTAACCTCCGGAGTACATTGGTACACGTAGTCCAGAGTGTGTACAATTGTTGAGATCTGATTCCCCCTGATCGTAATTTCATTGTATCTCAGTTGACCTTTCTTATTCCCTTTTATTGACCCACCGGCATTGCAGATCTGAAGGTCATATCTATAGTACTCCTTTGATTCATGATAATGACCATGGAATACTGCGGAAACTCCGGCGAGCTTCATCGCCAGTGCAATCTTTCTTTTATTCTTCAGTTTCAGTGTTTGCCTCTCAACTATTCCCCAGATATTCTCACTTCGCCGTGCTTTCTTTGTTCCACTCTTACTGAAGTGGTGGTGCTGCAAAACTAGTATTGCATTGGTATCCGTACCATAGTCTTTTACAATTTGCTTCAATTCAATGAGCTGCTGATTATCTATGCTTCCGCGTGATGCGAATGGATTTTTTAAACTTGCATAGCGGGGGACACTATTGAGTCCGATCAGCAAAACATTGTTAACAAGTTTTGCAAAAGGATATCCGTTGTTTCTGGATACGTAGCAGCAGGTATCAAATGTTTCTCTAAAGGCAAGCCTGAAGTGTCTTAATTTTTCATCGTAGTCTGTATTTCGGCAACGGTCCGGAAATGTGAAAATATCCTCAAGCTTTTCAAGTCCGCCAAAAATATCATGGTTACCTATAATCACCGTGGTCTTTTTACCGTTGAGTAAACCTTTCTGTCTTAAAAGATCACGAACAATTAAGAGGTCTCGTTCCTCTCCCTGATCAGAAATATCCCCAGTGATAATTAGGTGGTCGTAATTCTCCTCTTCTATTTTCTTGAGAAGAAATGCCAGCATATCGATATGGGTTTCCCGTATCAAAGAGTTGATATGAAGATCGGATATATGAGCGATTCTCATTTTTCTGGGAGTTTGTTTTCGAAATGTAATAATCGTGGGTTATCTGTGGGTTACCAGAATTTTACGTTACTATTATGAGGTGAAAGAGCAGAAAAAGCTGGAAAGAACTTTGGGGGCAGTGAGGCCTACCCCCGATATGATAAAACTTATTAATCCATCTTCCGAAATGCGAAGAAAAACTGTTTGATGAAATTCTTTGGGAAATCATCACCAATCCCGTAATATTGTGGTTTTTCTCTTTTAGGAAGATACGCGGTTTTGAACATCCAGTCCCAGAATGCAAACTTCGTTGCAAAGTTCATATTATAAGCTTCTGCGTGCTTATCTGAGTGATGCCAACGGTGCATCTCTGGACCATTGATGATGTATTGCAAAGAACCTGTATTCACATCGATATTAGAGTGTATCCACATTCCCCACACAGCGCTTATGGCACCCTTAATCACGAGAGCTTCAGCAGGTGCGCCGAGTAGTGCTAGCCATCCAAATTCAACTGTCTGATTAATCAGTATTTCGAGTGCATGAGATCGTGATCCACTCAGCCAGTCAATCTCTTTGGTTGAGTGGTGAGCTTCATGCAAACGCCACAACCAGATGTTATTATGCATCCAGCGGTGAAACCAGTAAATGTAAAAATCATGGGCGAAAAGTGAGATCAAAACCAGTGCCCATACAGGAACATCAGACAGCAACTGCAACCTTTGCAGGCCTGTATGCTGGTCAACGAAATCCACAAGCAGTGAGAATGCCAATCCCAGAATATAGCTCTGGGCGAGCGTGTACAAAACGAAGTCGTTGAAAAATCCTTCGCGGAAGAATCGTTGTCCCTTTGAGTATGGGTAAAGGCGCTCCAATCCGATGAGGATAAAAGCTGATACGATGACAAAGAGTGTGGTGTACAGAGTTATGGTATCCTGCAGCAGATTTTCCTGGAAAAAGCGGACTATATCGCTTAGCAAGTCTGTCATTGCTACTTCAATCCTTTCGTTTTAGTATAAACACTATTGCACTCTTCTCAGTTTCTTTCTTGGTCCGATTTCACTGGGGTATACTCGTTTAATGCCGTCTCCGAGTGACCTTTCAATGTCCCGGATATTTGCAACAAGTCTGGTAAAGCCGGGGATTTCAACTGAGGCAGCCTGATCTGTACCCCACATTGCACGGTCAAGTGTGATATGCCGCTCAACAAAACAAGCTCCCAAAGCGACTGCCGCCCATGAAGGTGCCAGGCCGACTTCATGTCCGGAATAACCAATAGGAAGAGTTGGGTACTTTTGCTGCAAAGCTGGTATCATCTTCAGGTTCAACTCTTCGTTCGGGCATGGGTAGCTGGAAGTGGCATGTGCAAGCATGAGATTTTCCATTCCATAAGCTTCTACCGCTGTCTCAATTTCTTCCATAGTTGACATACCGGTGGAGATTATAGTGGGTCTGTTAATCAACTTATGTTTCCTGAGCAGTGAAAGATCAGTGAGTGAAGCGGAAGCAACCTTATACAGTTTCGGTTGAAAGTGCTCCATAAAATCAAGTGCCTCTTCATCCCAGCAGGATGCAAAAGGGATCAGCCCTTTTGATTCGGAGTATTCGAAAATTTCGCTGTACTCCTCACGACTAAATTCCATCTTGTGCCGGTAATCAATATAAGTCATTCTGCCCCATGGCGTATCCCGCTCAATATTCCATTGGTCTTTCGGCACACATATTTCAGGGGTTCGCTTTTGAAACTTTACGGCGTCGCATCCGGAAAGGGCAGCGCCATCGATAAGTTTTTTTGCCAGATCGACTGACGCATTATGATTTATTCCAATTTCGGCAATCACAAAAACGGGATGGCCATCTCCGATCCACTTGTGACCTACTTTTATTTCTCTGGGCATAGTTTTACTTCTTTGTTTGTAGCATAATAATCAGTTCGGCGAATTCTCTGAAGGCTCCATTCCCGCCTCTTGCAGTGCAGATATAATCCACCAGGGTTTGGATGTGTGGCATAGCATCACCAGGACACGCTGTTAATCCGGCAAGTTCGATCATTTCAATGT
>JAEXTR010000149.1 GCA_023406915.1 Bacteroidota bacterium | reverse complement strand
CCGTTAAACATCCCCCGGACCTGCGGGATTGTAACATGTGATTCATCAATCACCATGAGGAAATCATCAGGGAAGTAATCCAGCAAGCAATATGGGCGAGAACCAGGCTCACGACCATCGATCTGGCGTGAATAGTTTTCTATCCCGGAGCAGTACCCTATTTCCCTCATCATCTCAACATCAAACCGGGTGCGCTGTTCAATGCGCTGAGCTTCAATATACTTTTCCTCTGAGTGAAAGAAAGCGAGCTGTTCACGCAGTTCTGCCTCGATACGCAGAATTCCTGCCTGAATTTTCTCCTTATTGGTAACGAAGTATTTGGCGGGATAGATAGCGGCTGAATCTGTTTCTCTTAAAGTATTTCCGGTGAGCGCATCCACATACGATATCTTCTCAATTTCCTTATCCCAGAACTCAATCCTGATTGCCTCCTCATTCTGGTAAGCGGGGATGATTTCGATCGTGTCACCGCGGTACCTGAAGGTACCCCGGGTAAACTCATAGTCATTCCGTACATAATAGATATCAACCAGCTTTCGCATCAGGTCCCTGTGATTAAACTCTTCCCCTTTTTTCACGAAGATAACCTGATCGGCATACTCCTGGGGGGCGCCGATACCGTAGATACAGCTGACCGAAGCAACGATGATCACATCTTTACGCCCTTCAATGAGGGCAGTGGTTGCCTTCAGGCGCAGACGGTCGATTTCCTCATTCACTGAAAAATCTTTTTCGATGAATACATCGGTAGAAACCACATACGCTTCCGGCTGATAGTAATCGTAATAACTGATAAAGAACTCAACCGCATTGTTTGGAAAGAACGCCTTGAACTCAGCGTACAACTGCGCTGCGAGCGTCTTGTTATGGGAGATCACCAGTGTGGGTTTATTCACCTCAGCGATCACATTACTGATCGTGAAAGTCTTTCCGCTTCCGGTTACCCCCAGCAGGGTCTGAAACTTGTCTCCGTTTCTCACCCCCTCGGTGAGTTGCCGGATTGCTTCAGGCTGATCGCCTGAGGGTTTGTATCTGGAGACAAGTTCAAAGTACTTCATCGTATTGTGTGATCCTTACTCAACCGTTATAGATGCTGCATGGAAATAATCTGCGTGCAGGTGACCGAGAAGGAGGAGCGTATTTGCATCCCGGAATCCTTCGGGCAATGGCAGAGGTGCCTCTACCCTGACACGGGTGTTGTTTTTATCTATTACATAAAATGTGGCTGTACCTCCGGCGGTATTCTGCGCCAATGCCGGATCCGGGGCAAACTTAACCCTGATCTCTTTATTTGCATTATTGTTAGTATCAAACACACTGAAGGAACCCAGACTGCTGGAGGGGGCAAAGTAGACCATCCACACCATAATAAGTGCCGCTACAATCAGAATGGGAAGAATCAGCTTTTTCATCATTGCCTCTTTTTGTTCTTAGAATCACTTCACGACCCTGAGGTGAAAATACACCTCTTCGGGTGAAAAAATCCCTGCAAAAAACCGTTCATACATGACTGGCTCAATGTTCACCAGATAGTCCATCCATTTCAGGATGGAGAAATGAGATGTGATAAAACGCTTCTCAATCACCTCAAACTGTACCTGGGAGCGGTAGTTTGTACGGTGATTCAGTTTCCACTGTTCATAAAACTTCAGTCTCCGGTTGCCAATGTACTCGTAGTTATCAAACGTTCTGATTGAGAAGGGAATCTTATGATCAGGCTCCCCGAAATACTTAGTATTCAGAAAGAAGGGGGCATACACTATAATGCTTGCGTTTGGCTTAGCAATACGCCACAGTTCCGAGACGGTTTTATGAAAGCTATCCAGGTGCTCAAGGATATGGGAGCAATAGATTTCATCAAAAGTATTTTCACTGAACGGATAGGGGAAGGAATTAATATCGTGAATCATGTTACCACCATGATCAACGATATCGAGGTTTATGTATCCCTCTTTGAGATCAAATCCACATCCGAGATTCAGTTTCTGGAGCATTCTGGTGTCCTTCTTTTTTGCGGGGAAAATCAAACAGGAAATGTATCATTTGGCGGGCATTTTTGAAATGAAAAACGGTGTCTGCACCACCTTTTTCTATATGCAGGTTCTGGTGAATCAAATGAAAGTCTACGGGAGCGAATCAGCTGTCATAACTCTTTCGTTCGCTTCCAGTCCTGAACTTACCTTATCAACAGCGGACCCCGAAGAGGGAAATATCTCATCCGGGGTCTGCTGTTTTAGCAATCTACCACCGCTACTATCCTCTATGTAATCATGACAGCTGCGATGTAATCATTTACTTTAAGAATATCATTTTTTTCGCAAATGACGATGCAGTGTTAGTACTTATATCCAGGATAGTTAGCTTATACATATATGTTCCGGCAGGAAGACCATTGTTAATGCTTTGCATATCAAGCATATAAGCATAGGAGCCTGACGCTGCGTGACCATCGATTAAGGTGCTGACCTTTCTGCCTGTTATATCGTACAGTTCTAATCTTACCCAACTTTCTGCTGGCAGTTCATATACTATTTGCGTCGTAGGATTGAATGGGTTAGGATAGTTTTGATGGAGATTGAATGCCGGAGGTGTTTCTGCGGAAACACGCCTGACTGATGTCAGCTCTGACAAAGGACGTTTCCAGACGCTTGTCGGACCAACTTCCCCAACGGTGGCTGCAAACAGATCTGTCCCCGCTATCACAAGTGAAGAGACATTAAAGTTGGTTAATCCTTCATTCGCGGGGTTCCATGTGATACCGCCATTCTTTGATACAAATACACCCTCCGATGTTGCGGCAAAATAATAAAGTGCTGTTACCACCAAAGAGTTTACGCCGGAATTAATGCCCGTCAGTATCGGTGTCCAGTTTGTACCGTTATTCGCCGAAACATATAAACCCAAGTTTGGTCCGCCGCTTGTTCCGAGAAAAATGTTGCTGCCTCCTGCGCCATTAGGAGCGTTGTGAAGCATATACACAAAATCATCGGTAAATCCCAGATTGGTTTCGGTCCATAATCCACCACTGTTGGTTAAAAGAAAAAGCCCTGTGTACCATGTCCCGGCGAATACATTGATTCCACCGGAACCGTTTGACGTAACCGTTATGGCATATACGGCTTTACTGCTCAAACCTATTTTGGTCCACGTCACGCCGTCATTGGTTGAATGATAGATTCCATCGGACCTGGTGCCTGCAAACAACTGCGTGCCGTCGGGTGAAACGGCAAAAGAAATTACTTCATGGTTACCTATTCCTACGGATGTCCAGTCTGTCCCATTGTTGGTTGAACGAAAAACACCCAGACCTCCATTGCCGACCAGCACGGTTGGTATCCCTGATCCCTTCGGAACGATGCCCAAGGCATTAATAACGGTATTATTAAGTACTCCGTCACCCCCATTCACTGATGTCCAGGTTGTACCCATATCCGTTGAAAGCCGGACACCGACTGCCCCGGTTGCGGCAAAGATATTAGTTCCGCCAGCTCCGTTGGAACCTGTTGCAAGGGCAATATAATCAACAGAAGGGATATTTAGCTGTACCCATTGTGCAGATAGGGTGAGCGACAAGAGTAGAAAAAGCAGTGGTGTAATGATGCGTTTCATAAGACTTCTCCTTAAAGGTTAACACTTCCAACTATTAATTAATAAGTACATTAAAGAATGTATGGTGTGTGTATTGCAGGCGCGTACACCTGACAGGAGTTTGAAACGGATGGTAATAGTCATCGTGTGAGTATTTTCCCCAGCTCTGGGGGAAAGATTGTATCCGGCGTTGACTATGAGCCGCAACACACTTCAGTAACACAGAGAAATTGCTGAACAAGTCTCTTCTTCAGCAAGACAAATATACAGATATGTATTCATTTTAAGCATTTATTTTGTAATATGAGACAGGAGAATTTTCCAACTGAGCGTTTTGTCACATATACTGTGAAACATGCAGGTTATGGATTTCATACAGGGTCAGAATGGGATGAACCCAGGGTCGGTACCTGTTCAGGAAAGAATGGGAGAAGCAGGAAATGTCGTAAAACGAAAAAAGGCTGTCCTTTTGAGACAGCCTCTTGCAAAAGAGTCTAAGATTGTGATTTCACTAATGGTTACTGCACTGAAACCACGGGGAAGGACATCCCTTCAAGGGAAACCATCTCAACTTGCAGCTTTGCCACTCCGTTAGCCATATAACCTAACTCGCGCGCAGCACCTCTGGACAAGTCAAGATCAAACCGCCGGGAAACAGGACCTCTGTCATTTACACGGATGTACACGGTTTTTTCAGTAGTTGGATTTGTAATCCTTAAAACCGTTCCGAATGGAAGAGACCGGTGAGCGCATGTGAATGCTTCTTCATCGAATATCTCTCCGCTTGCTGTACGTCTTCCGTGAAAACCGGGGCCATACCAGGTCGCTCTCATTTCCTTTTTATCGCTATAGATTACCTTTACTTCAGCAGGAGCAGGTACGGTTTCTTCCGGAACTGCCACCACTGCCGGCTCTGCTACCGTCTCATCAGCCATCGAGTCTGATGACACTGAGTAGAAACCAACAACCAGTAATAACAAGGAACCAAGAAAGACGATTGATACTGACCTCAATAACACCTCTTTGTTTGTTAATGAATTATTTTTATGTTTCAAATGTAACGGGTTCACTTATCGCACAGAAGATTTTTATGCCGTCTGCCCCCCAGTTACCCTTGTCTTGTATTTTTCGACTTTTTCGGTTCAATAGTCGATAAACCCGCTCAACACCTGTTCAGACGCAAAAAATCTTTTGACACAGGCACTTTTTCTTTCGGGAGAGAGTATAAACCGTAAACAACCTCGGAGTTACTATAATGGAAAAGATCATTCTTGCGCTGCTTGCTGCATCGGTCGTGTTCATCACCGGAGCTCTGCTCTCCCCTTCTGATCAGCGTGATACCTTTGCGGTTCAGGTAAACCGCCAGTTTTACCCTGGTGAAGAAGCAAAGGGTTTCATCATATCGAAGTCTGGCTCATCAGTCTTCTCCTTAAAGCTCTTCCAGGTTACGGATCAGTCAGCCTTTATCCGGCTGATGCTGGGAAACGAAGATGACAACCGTTTTGAAATTCTCTCATCACCTGAGGCAAAGGATTTTCTGAAACCGGTCAGGGACTGGCAAACTACGATCACCTCCCCCGATATCCGGTATGGCAGGGAAGAGTTTTCACTCGGTGTGATCACCGATCCCGGTTACTATATCCTTCAGGTAGTCTCTGACGAAAAGGTCGCCTATACCCCCGTGGTTGTTTCCCGTTTTGCCATTCTGACCCGTATGTCCGGCAGTCAAATGGTTTCCGTTGTCAGTGATGTCCGGACCGGGGAGATTCACCGCTCCACCGACTTCAGACTCTACTCCAAAAACAAGCCTGAACGATTCACCGCTTCAGATTCATCAGGTATTGGTATTATGGACCTTGATAAGGACTACGCGTACAATAACCGTCAGGTACTTACCGCTCAGGTTCGTGAAGAAATCATCTATAATAACCCCTACTTCTGGTATATGGATACAGGTGAAAAATTCACCGGATACATCTATACCGCTCAACCGATCTACCGCCCGGGTGCAAAAGTCCAGTGGAAGGCAATCCTGCGGCAGACGATCGGGAATGATATTCTACTCCCCGCCGAAGGTAGTTATGATATAAAGATCAACTCCCCAAAGGGAAAGACTGTCAGTGAAATGACGGGTAAACTGACAGACGCCGGCTCCCTCTTCGGTGAATTCACCCTGGATGGCGAAGCCGAACTGGGTATCTACTATATTAATATATCATCAGGCAATAAGTCCGTTGTGGGCAGCTTTGAGGTGCAGGAATACAAAAAACCTGAGTACAAGGTTGAAGTCTCCTTTAAAAAGACCTCTTATACTAAAGGGGAGAAGATGACCGGGACCGTGAAGGCGGACTATTACTTTGGCTCCCCCGTTACCGATGGTGCTGTCACTGTAAGATTATATAAAAAGAATTTTTACTACCCCTGGTGGTGGTGGAATGAAAACGCATGGTTTTACAAAGGATTTGACCGTTATGCCTACTTCTGGAACTCAGACCCGGAATTTTTTGCCGTGGTTGAGGGAAAACTGAACAGCAATGGTGAATATACCTTTGAGTATGAAGCCCCGTCGGACAACGAACGGGACTTCCAGGTGCAGGCTGTTGCAGAAGTAACCGATGCCTCACGCAGGGCAATTCAGGGATCGGGCAGCACGATGGTTACACGGGCTGATTTTACCATTACCACTGCTCCGGTACAATATTATACCCGTAAGGATGAACCAATTTCCATCAAGACAAAGACCTTTACCTTTGACGGGAAGCCAGTTCAATCAAAGTTCATTATCATCATCAACAAGCAAAACTATACCGGAGGCAACACCTACGAGGAAACAGTCCATAAGGATACCCTGACCACTGATGCGTCAGGTATGAACACCCTTACCTATACACCGAAAGAGGGGGGATACTACACGTACATAGTAACGGCGAAAGATCAGTCGGGTAAGGAAGTGAGTGCCCGCGGATCATTCTATGTCTCTGACCTTTCCGTTAAGCCGATACGCGATGCAGAAGGCACCCAGATTATCGCCGAAAAGGATGTGTATAACGAAGGCGAAACTATGAACGCCATCATTATCCTGCCCGTAACAGATGTTGATGTACTGATAACCTTTGAGCGGAATAAGCTGATCGGGACCCAGGTAGTCAGAGCAAAAGGAAACAGTGTTGAGCTGTCACGCGTTCTGACTCCTGACCATGCCCCGGGATTCAGGATGAATGTATTGTATTTGAAAGATGGTGTAACGTATCAGAAAGATGTGACGATTGGTGTGCTGCCACTTTCGCGATTCCTGTCTCTTTCCGTAAGTCCGGATAAAAAGGTATATCAGCCTGGCGACTCAGCGCACTACGTTATCACCATCAGGGACCAAAAGGGTAATCCTGTAAGTGGAGCCGAACTCTCACTTGGCAGCGTGGATGAAAGTATCTATGCCATTAAACCAGAGAGCGTGGTAGATATCAAGAGCCACTTCTACACCCCTGTCTTTCCGTATGCTGTGAACCTCTCTTCACATAACACGTATGGTTTCTCGGGTACCGGCAGAGACCTCACCTTATTTGATTATGGATTTTATAACCCGGACAAAGAACCGGCAGCAGGTACCTCATCCATTACCGGAAAGGTCACTATTACCAACGCAGATAACTTTTTCCGGTTCGAGGGTGATAACATGAAGGGAGAAGTACTGCTTGCAGGAAAATCCTCAGTCTACACATCACCCATTGATACTGCTGGTACATACCGGATCGTGAATGTTCCGCGTGGTGAATACGACCTGATGGTGGGACTGAAAGAATTCGGGTATAAGAAGATCAAACGCATTTATATTGGTCAATCAGAACACCTGAAGGAAGATATTGAAACCGAGTTTCAGTATTATCTCTTTGGTGGAAGAAGGGACAGAAGTTACCAGTCTGTGGATGAAATGATGGTTTCCAGCGAGGAAGGAGCAGCACCGCCTGTCAGTATCTCGAAATCAAAAGATATGAAACAGGAGAACGAGAGCAACTCCCCCGTAGTACGTACGGAGTTTAAGGATGCAGCTTTCTTTAATCCGGCTTTAATTTCTGATGCAAACGGAAATGTGAAGGTAGCATTCAAGCTTCCTGATAATCTGACATCGTGGCGTGCAACCGTGCGCGCCGTGGATAAGACCACCCGCGTGGCACAGCAGACCGACATCGTGATCGCTCGGAAAGATATTATGATCCGTCTTGAGACTCCACGGTTCTTCAGGCAAAATGATACAACGACGGTTTCTGCAATAGTGCATAACTACACCGTCAAGGATCAGTACCTCCGGTTTAAGTTACGGGCTATTGGTCTTGATTATATTGATGAGTACCTTAACAACGACCCCAAAGACAGCCCAATGACCACGGTCAGCGGGTATACCGTACTTGAAATCCCTGCAGGCGGTTCGGTTTCTGTGACGCAGCAGCTTGCTGTGAAGGACCCGATCAGAAGCGCGGAAGTCTACGCTGAGGCGTCAATCGAAAATGGAAAACCGGATGATGCACTGAGGGTGACCGTACCTGTGCTGCCTGCCGGTATCAGAATGATTGATCCAGTCAACCTTGTGCTCAGGGCGGATGAGGATGGCGAGAACATCATCACGATCCCCGAGGGGGTTGACCTCCGCAGTGTGAATCTCTCCATCGGGCTGCAGCCCTCCATTGCAGGTGCATTGCTGAAATCACTGGATGACCTTGTACAATATCCGTACGGTTGTGTGGAACAGACCATGAGCCGGTTCCTTCCTGCGGTGATTGCCGCGGGTGCATTCCGTGAGCTTGGATTAACCCCGAAATCCGCAACACTCGAGAAGCTGCCTGAAGTGATTGAACAGGGTACCAAACGCCTGTATGGTATGCAGCATGAAGATGGCGGCTGGGGCTGGTGGAAGAATGATGAAACGAACGCCTATATGACCGCCTATGTGGTGTACGGACTGACGGCTGCGAAAAAAGAAGGATATGATGTTGATGCATCAAAACTCAGTGCCGGTGCCCAGCGGCTGCTGAGATTCTTCAATGATAAATCACAGACGGATAAGACTTCAGCTGCCAATATGGGATTTGCCCTTGCATCAGCTGCAACCGGCAGCGAAATGAAGGAGCGGGCAGTAAGCATTCTGGATTCACTGGCAATGAAGAACCGGAGTGATTTCGAATCTGCCCTTATCGGACTCGGGTATCTTGCCCTGGGTGAAAAAGGGAAAGCAAGAAAACTGGCTGACCTGCTGCTGGAATCTGCCGACGAAGATGGGCGTTTCTTCTTCTGGAAAGCTTCCGGTAAGGATTATACCTGGCAGCATGACGGAGTGCAAACTACATCCTTTGCCCTGAAACTCCTCCTTTCTGTACGTCCGGAGATGGACATGAGATACAGTAAGGCAGTCAACTGGCTTTTGCTGCAGCAGAAGGGACACTCATGGGTTTCCACACAGCAGACTGCAACCGTAATCTTTGCTCTGGCTGACTATCTGAAGGTAACGCGGGAACTGGAACCTGACCTAACCTACGAGGTTGAGGTGAATGGCAAAACCATCAGGCAGGGACGATTTGTTAAGGATGATGTAACGCGCGAACATCCGGCGATGAAACTGACTTCTGCAGACGCACCACTGCGCCACGGAAAGAACATCATCAAAATCAGTGGAAGCGGCAGCGGTATGCTGTACATCAGTGGATTTGCTGAGTACTTTGTTACCGATTTTACCGGCAGCGTACAGAATGGATTTACGATAACCCGAAAATATCACAAACTGACACCAGTGAAGGAAAACGGCACAATCACCTACAAGAAGGATGCACCGAAGGACATTGTAAGCGGAGATATCATCTTTGTTGAAATATCGGTCAAATCCCGGGCGGGAAATGCCGGCTATATTATGGTTGAAGATATGTTCCCTTCCGGCTTTGAATTTGTTCAGGACGCAGAATTCTACCGTGTACGCGGTGAAAATACGCAGCCCGATTATATTGGTTACCGTCCTTGGATCTGGTGGTATGCTGACCGGGAGGTACGGGACGAAAAAGTTTCGTTCTTCGTAACCTACGAACAGGATGAAATGCGTTTCACCTATATGCTCCGTGCCCAGATGCCGGGTTCAGTGACGGCTCCCCCTGCGGAAGCATCACTGATGTACTACTCGGATATCCGCGGACTCAGTACACAGGCATCGTTCACTGTATCTGAGGAACCGAAAAAATAGTTAGCTGAAACCTGATAAGCTTCATTCGACAAACCCTGCTACACCGGCAGGGTTTGTCATTTTATACATACTGGTATGCCTGTTCATACATCACGCACTTCACCTTCTCCTTCCCGCATTACCGGTTCACAACTGCTGAAGATTACCGCATCTCCTATTCTGATTCATGTATCTCCCTTTTCTTTTGCGCATTTCATAAAAAAATATTGTATTTTATTCCTGAACAAATCACTCAATTATTCCATCTCACACGAAAGGATCGGATAATGAGCATCCGCAAAGAAGAGGCACTTCTCTATCACAGTGAAGGACGGCGCGGCAAGATTGCCGTTGTCCCTACGAAACCTTGCTTTACCGCAAGAGACCTGTCACTCGCGTACACCCCCGGAGTGGCTGAACCATGCAGAGAAATTGAAAA